>ASHK01001127.1 GCA_000695745.1 Vibrio madracius
CATAAGTGAAAGTTCTGCTCCTGCGCCATGCTTGTCTAGCACTGCTGCAATTTCAGAAAGGATATCTTCAACTTGTTGATCGGTATATTTAGATGTAATTGGCATAAAGACTCTGCTAATGATAATGAAAGCGGCTTATGATACCCTACTCTGCATCACAAACGAAACAGCAACGATAATAATTTCACTATGAGTTTGAACCTATCTAACGTTATTTTACACCAGTTAGCGATAAATGAGCAGGAAGAACTGATTGTTCATTACCGTGAGGCGCTATTACCTAACGATAATTCCACGGAAAGCCTAGTTGCTGAGCTCCATAGAGTCTTTAATTCGAAAGCAGGAAAAGGGTTTGGTTCCTTTACTCAAGAAAGTGACTTCCAGATTTGGTTGAATGAACTGCTAAAAGGTGACAAAGACTTTTACGCTTTTTCTCAAGACAGCGCTGAGCGACTAAAAACCGAGCTGGCAAAGTACCCATTTGCAGAAGCTGGGACTTTGGTCATGGCGCAATACCAATCGTTAGCAACGGACTATCTCTTCATCGGCTTGCTACCATCCTACAATAGCCTACAGATTACTGAAGGGTTAAATATTGGCTCTATTGATTATCTAGACATTGCCAAAATGGACATCGCGGCAAGAATTGATTTAACCAGTTATGATATAGACAAGAGTTCAAATCGTTACCTCACTTATATTAAAGGGCGTGTCGGTCGTAAAGTAGCTGACTTTTTCCTTGATTTCTTGCAGGCACAAGTTGGTCTCGATACCAAACAGCAAAACACGATATTAATGCAAGCGGTTGAAGATTACTGTGCTGATGCCCAATTAGATAAAGACGAAACCGTCAGCTACAAAAAGCAGGTATTTGATTACTGTAGCGATCAATTGAAATCTGGTGATGAGGTTCAGATTAGAGAACTCTCTGGCGAGTTACCAAGTAATGAAGGAACCAGCTTTCTGGATTACACTCAAGAGCAAGGCTATGAGCTTGAAGAGAGTTTCCCAGCAGATCGCTCCACTGTACGTAAATTGACAAAATACGTGGGCGCAGGTGGCGGGCTAAACCTAAGCTTTGATAGTTTGTTGCTCGGTGAGCGAGTATTTTATGATCCAGAAACCGATACGCTGACGATTAAGGGAACGCCTCCTAATCTTAGGGATCAGTTGACGAGGAATCGATAAAATTGCAAAAGCGCTGCCGAGTGTAGCGCTTTTTCGATCATAAAGAACCAAGGAAGGGGAGCGGTTGTTGAACTCATTTAAACGTTTTTTTACCACTATTGCTGTGATTGGCATGGTTTGGGCTATCGCGATATCCGTTGTCATCTATCTGACTTCTAAAGAAGAACGAGTGAGTCACTTGATGGATGAAATATCGATGAGTATTAATAAACTCCAGCAAACCTTTTTCTCCCTCAACCCTATCGCGCTAAGTTTTCCGAACAAATAGCGCTCGACATCCAATTAATTCATGCACAGGCCATTCAACTCAAGGCGCTAACCAATTCAGATCTGCTATCTGATGTGTCGCATACCGTCTACTTGTTAGAGCGGTTTGTTGAACAAGCTGAGTTACTTGCTAAAGATGAAACGCGCTTAGATACATTCATTGCTCGACTAAGCCAGCAAACACCTCAATTCAGCGCTGGTGCAAAAATACTGAGTAACGAATTGTCCTACGTGGTTTTAGAGACACTATTTAATGACACGGTTGAGCCACGACAAGTCTATTTGCGATTAGAAGATATACAGCGCGCAGCTATCAATTACCAGAA
>ASHK01001128.1 GCA_000695745.1 Vibrio madracius
CAGTGTAGAAAAGAACCTAGAAGGAGTCTGTGGATGAATAAGGATTATTCGCGCAATCTCATCGGCTACGGAGCGACACCCCCTCACCCGAAGTGGCCAAATAACGCACGAATCGCGGTTTCCTTTGTATTGAATTATGAAGAAGGCGGTGAACGTTGTTTACTGCATGGTGATGATGAATCGGAATCGTTTCTCTCAGAAATACCAGGTGCTATGCCTATCAAAGGCGAGCGTCACATCAGTATGGAATCCATTTACGAGTACGGCAGCCGCGCTGGTGTTTGGCGTGTACTCCGATTGTTCGAGCAATATGATATTCCGTTAACCATTTTCGCGGTGGCAATGGCTGTGGAACGCTATCCAGAAGTGGCCATTGCTATGAAAGAAGCTGGCCATGAAATATGCAGTCATGGCTATCGTTGGATTGATTACCAATACACCGATGAATCACAAGAGCGTGACCATATGGTTAAGGCAATCGAGATTATAAAGCAGGTCACGGGTGAGCGTCCTCTAGGTTGGTATACAGGAAGAACCGGGCCTAATACGCGACGTCTTGTAGCGGAAGAAGGCGGCTTTCTTTACGACTCTGATGCTTATGATGACGATCTCCCATACTGGCATACTGAAGCCGGTCGACCTCAATTGGTTATCCCATACACGCTTGACGTAAATGACATGCGATTTGCTACCGCCCAAGGATTTAACTCCGGCGAGCAGTTTTTTCAGTACTTAAAAGATACGTTCGATACGTTGTATGAAGAGGGGCAAACCGCGCCAAAGATGATGTCGGTAGGCTTACATTGCCGCTTGATTGGACGTCCGGGGCGTATTGCCTCACTGAAACGCTTTTTGGATTACGTCAATCAACATGAAGATGTATGGCTGTGTCGCCGCATCGATATTGCCAAGCACTGGCATGAACACCATCCATATCAAAATAACGAACAGCAAGGAGCAAAATAATGGCGCAATTCAAATCATGCACACCGACAACCATGGTTCGTGAGGAGTTTGTCGCTTGCTTCGCTGATATCTATGAGCACAGTCCTTGGGTAGCAGAATCCGTTTATGACGCTGGATTGGATTCAGACGATAACCAGATTGAAAACCTACATCAAAAAATGTCTATGACGCTACTCAATGCGTCGCAGCAGAAACAACTTGATTTGATCAATGCTCACCCGGATTTAGCCGGTAGAGCAGCCGTCAATGGAGAACTTACCGCGGCATCCACAGCTGAACAGGCTGGGGCTGGCATCGACCAGTGTTCTGAAGAGGAATTTGCCAAATTTACCACCTACAACAACAGCTACAAAAATCGCTTCAACTTTCCCTTTATCATGGCGGTTAAAGGGGCCAATCGTTAC
The DNA here is from genome assembly GCA_000695745.1 of Vibrio madracius. Classification (GTDB taxonomy): domain Bacteria; phylum Pseudomonadota; class Gammaproteobacteria; order Enterobacterales; family Vibrionaceae; genus Vibrio; species Vibrio madracius. The sequence goes on from ASHK01001128.1 coordinate 1,371, forward strand.
CAAATTCTTGAATCGTTCGAGATGCGATTAGGCAATGATAGTGAAACTGAGTTTGCTACTGCGCTTAACGAAATCAATAAGATAGCGTTATTTCGCTTGAGAGATATGTAAGTCGAAGGAAAGGCGACTATCTCTTTTATTCACCTAAGCTCGACGTCTAATGCTGTGAGCATGGCGCGAAAGTAAGACGTCAATAACGACATCGAGCCAGCAGGTACTCATTTTATTATTTATTGGATTAATTGAACTGGATGACAGGAAATGTCTTTGAATATTGAACAATACATCAACCTTGCCGATGACAAACTAGGTGCTCAGGCGCTATACGCTACCGATGATTTCTTTGCTGATAAGAGTCGTTTGCTACGCCGTGAAGCACCAGAATGGAAGCAAGATGTTTATGACGATAACGGCAAATGGATGGATGGCTGGGAAAGCCGTCGTAAACGCGGTGAAGGCTACGATTTTTGCGTCGTTAAACTGGGTCTGGCCGGAACGATCGCTGGGCTGGATATCGAC
>ASHK01001129.1 GCA_000695745.1 Vibrio madracius
CCTGATTGAGGTCATGACGCTCGGTCGCAATTTTCTGAATCAATTCGGACGTTTTCTGGCTAGAAACGCCACACTTTCCGCCGTTCTCAGTTCATTGACCTTTTTTGGCGGTGAGCCTTTATCGGTATCAACTGACGGTGTTGTTTTATTTGTATTTTTCGAAGCAAGTTCTGTGCCACTAGAAGAGGCAAAAGGCTGAATGTTCGACGCGTAGGATGAGATATCCATTTCGTTCTCCCGTTTCTAACCTTCTCTATTGTCCAACTCCAACTGGGGTACCACTAGTTGAGCAATAAGCTTGAAATTGGAAGTTGGTGATAGGCATCTGCTATCACCAACACACTTGCCTAAGGTGTAAGCCTTTTTTAGCCTAGCAGGCTAAGTGCAGCTGACGGCGACTGCTTTGCTTGAGCCAAAATCGACGTACTCGCTTGCTGCAGGATTTGGTTCTTGGTCATCTCTGTGGTTTCTTTCGCGTAATCGGTATCTTCGATACGGCTCTTAGATGCATTAACGTTTTCGTTGATGTTATCTAAGTTATTGATTGCGTGATTAAAACGGTTTTGGAAAGCACCAAGTTCTGCACGATTACTATCTACATATTTCAATGCTGCATCTAGAATCGCGACTGACTCCTGAGCACCACCTACTGATGTAACATCGATATCATTTACCGATACTGCCGTTGCTGCGCCTGATAAGTCCAGCTCAGAACCACCCGCGAGTGAACCGCCGAACGTGAGCGTAGCGCTGTCCGCGTCGCCGTTACTGCTCGCGAAGATTTGCAGAACACCATCTTCATCTACAGAAGCTTGAACCTGATCGGTTTGACCATTGATATAAGTAGCAAGCTGCTCAATATCATCACCTTCTTTACCAGTGATGGCAATCTGAGTCATTGCGTTACCCGCTTTGTCGTCCATATCAATCGTCAGAGTGGCACCCGCCACTACTGTCCAATTTTCATCTTTTCCATTTACCGCTTTATAGGATGAACCACCCATTTGGGCGTTATCAGAACGCATATCATTCATACCAAGCATCACGGCTTCGCCACTGTTAGAGCCGATTTGGAATGATTTTGTACCGTAAGTCCCGTTGAGTAGGCGGTTACCACCAAAAGACGTGGTTTCGGCGATACGATTTAGCTCATTATTCAGCGCAGTCACTTCTTCTTGAATAGCAACACGTTCTGCTTTTGAGTTAGAACCGTTTGCTGATTGTAGAGATAGTCACGCATACGTTGCAGGATATTGGTGGTTTCATCCATTGCGCCTTCAGCAGTTTGGGCAATTGAAATACCATCGTTTGCGTTTTTTACAGCCATATCTAAGCCGCGGCTTTGAACGTTCAATCGGTTCGCAATTTGCAGACCGGCTGCATCGTCTTTCGCGCTGTTAATTTTATAGCCTGAAGACAAGCGTTCCATTGATTTTTGAGTGTTCTCTGCTGCGTTATTCAGATAACGCTGAGCAGTCATTGCAGACACATTCGTGTTTACATTAATTGCCATACTGATCTCCTTAGGCATTTAGGGTAGATGGCCTCTGTGTCTCTCACCTCACGTTGGCGCATCCGATTTTATTTCTCTCAATCCCTGTAACGGCGACCCATTTAGAAGCTTTAGAAGAAATTGGCGTTTTTTTTACTATTAATTCAATTGATTGGATAAATGTGATTCAGATCGGAGATTCAAGGAAAGGATGTGCGTGATAGACGCAGTCTGTCATAAACGCAAAAACAGA
>ASHK01001130.1 GCA_000695745.1 Vibrio madracius
TCTCTTTACGCTTAAGTATTTCTTCTTTTGTCCAAATCTCACCATTTGGAATATGGTGTAGAGCATTAACAATACCTGTTGCTCCCGCCTGTTTTATATCATCTAACGATACTGGATCATTAGGGCCATACCAACGCCACGTTTGTTCCATATTAATTACCTATCTTTGGACAAGACTAGTATGTAGCGAATAATTTCATACTCACTAGTCGTTATTATTATTTAAGAGCTAAGTTGTTATTTTTAACTAACGGAAAAGGAAGCCGTCAAATTGCGGATCATCTACGTCAGATAATTCAAATAATGTTTGTTTTACGTTTTCCAAGTGTTGCCACATCGCTTCTCTTGCACCCTCTGGGTCTCTACGTTGAAGTGCAAGCAACACTTTTTCGTGATCGTCTAACCAAGCGGTACGATAATTCATATTGGTGATACGTGAGTGCAGCTGTCTCCACATTGAACTCTCATCGCGGCGCATCCAAAGATCTTTCACAATATCACTAAGAACACTGTTTTGAGACGCTTCTGCAATGGTTAAATGGAATAGCTCGTCGCCATCGTAATCCCCATGACCTGTTTCCAACTGTTGACGCTCAGTATCTAATGCTTCTCTAAGACGACCGATATCGTTTTTCGTCACATGCATCGCAGCAAAACTAGCGATTTGGCTTTCGAGTACTTGTCGAGCTTGAAGTAACTCAAAAGGGCCAATGTCAGAATTTGCTCTAAGCGTCGCCAATTGAGATTGCTGTGCGTCAGCAGAAGGCTTTGCATTAACGTAAACCCCAGAGCCTTTGCGAACTTCAACTAAACCTTGTAGCTCAAGCATGATAATCGCTTCACGCACCACTGAACGGCTCACTTCCATCTCTTCAGCAATATCACGTTCTGGAGGCAGTCTGTCTCCTATTTTGAATTCATCTGATTGAATGCGCTCTTGAAGCGCAAGTCCGATTTCTTGATACAGTCTTTTAGGTGCAGTAATAGCGATATTCATAGCATCGTCTTATATATTGGTCTTAGGTTAATAATATCACTTGGTTTAAATTGGT
>ASHK01001131.1 GCA_000695745.1 Vibrio madracius
ATCCTGACTCCTCTTTATATTGTGGTTGTATTAACTGTGTGTAGGGTGTTATTGTCGAATTAAGTACTAGTATAGAAGCTAACAAACAAAATTTGATACTGAATATTACAGAGTTGTAGTATATTTTTTTGCAAGGAAGTAACAAGGTGGAATAAAAAATGGCAGACAACTATAAGAAGCCGTCCAAGGAACTAGACCGAATTGACCGCAACATTCTAAATGAGTTGCAAAAAGATGGTCGAATCTCAAACGTTGAACTCTCCAAACGAGTAGGTCTTTCTCCTACTCCGTGTTTAGAGCGTGTGCGTCGACTTGAGAGACAGGGATATATTACGGGTTACACTGCTCTTCTTAACCCTCAATATTTAGACGCGTCACTACTTGTTTTCGTAGAAATTACGCTAAACCGTGGTGCGCCGGATGTGTTCGAGCAGTTTAATACTGCGGTACAAAAGCTGGATGATATTCAAGAGTGTCATCTAGTTTCTGGTGATTTCGACTATCTTTTGAAAACAAGGGTGTCGGATATGGGTGCTTATCGTAAACTTCTTGGGGATACCTTACTCCGTCTACCGGGTGTGAATGACACACGTACGTACGTTGTAATGGAAGAAGTGAAGCAAACCAACCAGCTAGTGATCAAAACCCGCTAAACTGTAATGACAGTAAGTCTTACAGGAAGTTGACTAAAGTAATGAAAATCCATGCTTTATTCACTCCCTAGATTGGGTTTTAATCCTTGATGTGGTTAAATCAACGAATACACCGAGCGGCTTTTGCCGCTCGGGCTGTTTTCAATAATTAGATGTTGGTTATGTTCAAACAGGACAAAAAAAGAGTCGAAACGATTATCAAGACTAGCGAAGAGCAAGAAGCGCTTCGCCTTAACGGATTTCAACGGCTGAGAGAATGCTGCTTTATCTTAGCTGTGCTTACGTCCATTCTGCTCGCTGTAGCATTATTTACCTTTAATCCTGCCGATCCTTCTTGGTCACAGACTTCTTGGGGAGGAGAGATTCAAAACGCAGGCGGTATTGTCGGCGCATGGTTGGCGGACACCCTATTTTTTGTCTTTGGTTCTTTGGCATACCCAATACCATTTATTGTGGCATTCAGTGCTTGGGTCTTTTTCCGTAATCGTGATGAAGACGATGAGATCGATCTCATGATCTGGGGAACGCGTATCCTTGGGTTGGTTATCCTTATCTTAACCAGTTGTGGTCTCGCTGATATCAACTTCGATGATATTTGGTACTTTTCATCAGGTGGTGTGATTGGTGATGTGCTAACCAGTCTTGCTTTACCTACGCTTAATGTTCTAGGAACGACCATAGTCTTGCTATTTCTTTGGGGTGCCGGCTTTACGCTATTAACCGGTGTCTCATGGTTGAGTATTGTTGAATGGATTGGCGACTCTGTATTGTCGATGTCCTCCAGTGTTGTCAATAAAGCCCGTGGCACCAAAGAAGAAGTGTACGAGCCAGTTTTATCTCAACCTGAACGAGCAGAGTTAGCTGACGATCTGCCGCACTTCTCAGCAAAAGCGAATGAGTCTGAAACGGACGTTGTAGAGACTGCTCCGGCTGCGAAAAAGCAGTACAACATTCATGTACCAGAACCAGTGACTACCGTCGCAGCTCAGGCCACTTCGAATAAAGAAGAAGAGTTCGATCCGCTGTTTTCTACAGATTGGCAACAGCCAGAGACGGACACGCAGCGTATCGAACC
>ASHK01001132.1 GCA_000695745.1 Vibrio madracius
ATCGACTTTCCCTGAATTAAAAAGCTCAGCAATTGCTGAGCTTTTTTTTGCTATCTATAGCGAGACACTACCAAACATAGGTCATTGAAATACCAGCGCCTTGTGAAGTGGCCCAGGGCAGCAATTGCACATTAGGGTTTAACTTGTCGGTAAATATCCAACCTGTAAAGACCCCGATAGCCGCCCCTGCTGCTACATCACGCCAGTAGTGTTTGTCCGCTTGAACGCGTCCAACACCAACTAACGTTGCGATACCATAAGCAGGCAACCCCACTTGCCACCCATGCCTTATGTGCAATGTTGTTGCAGAAGCAAAAGCATTTGCCGTATGGTTTGATGGAAAGCTTTTGTGATCACTACCATCGGGTCTAGGCGCATCTATTGTGTGCTTTCCTACCAAACCGATGGCCGAGGCAGAGCCAATACTCAAACCTGCCTGCCAAACCCCTTCCCAATCGTCTCGGTATGCCGGTAACCCCGCCGCCAAACCAACCAATCCGTAGGCGCCGATGTCGCTGAATAAATCCCAGTTGTCTTTGTTAGAGGCCGACACTAGCGAGCTGATAACACAGCTTAAAATCAGTAGAAAGAAACGTTGCATGACAAACCGTTACCTTAAGAAAACCGGCATGAAGTCTACCTTAACTTCATGTAAATGAATACGTCATGCAATGTCTATTTACTCTTTCAATGTTCCGCCACTGTATCGCTAACTTACTGTCTGGAAAGTTTAGTGGCTTGCTTCTTCAGTTCGAAATCAAACTCATCAGGGAACAAAATGACCCCTTCTTCATTTTGATTTGGGAATACGACAACAGCTAATTCGTCATCCTCCAAGCCATAGGTCCAGCGGCTATGCCATTTATTCAAAGAGATCGCCTCAGCTTTACAATGATCCCACTCTCCTGTGGCCCATTGTTCAGCCAACTCTTGATGTGGCCAAACTGGAACACAATCTTCATCTTCAGTGTTTAACATGACACAGCCATGTTCATCAGTAAGAATCCAAATCTGACGTTCCTGTACCATGGTTTTTACGCTGTACTTCAGCCGCTTCTCTTCGTCATAGCTGGAGATTTCTTCGATTTGCTGTTGCTCTAATGCCATCACTGAACACCTTTATCTAGAGTCTAAAATTAAAAAACCCCAGTAATTTTAGATACTAGGGCTTTTACAAACTTAGTGAATAATTACACTAGCTCGTTCTGAAGCCAAGGCCAACCTTGCTTCTTGCGGCTCAGTGTATTTTCCATCATAAGTATGCCATCTTCTTCGTGCTTACCTAATTTATCAGCCCACTCACCTTTGTAGATTAAGCGAGTTTGTGCGGTTGTGATATCGGTTAGCATCACAGCGGCAAACGCTAGCGCTTCTTCTTCACAACGACGAATTAGGTCAGCTTCAAGCGCTTCAATCATACCTTCAACTTGCTCAAGTGTTGCCAGCTCAACTTGGCCAACCACAACATCACGACCATTGAATGGGTATGCTTTAAGGTCTTTCTCTACTAGCTCAGCTGCTGTTAGACCTTCAATATTTGTTTTTGCAATCAGCAGATCTTTGATGAATGCATCAAGGTCTTCAACACCAGCAATCTCTGCCAGTTCTGCTACCGCATCTTTGTCTTTTTGCGTACAAGTTGGCGATGCAAAGCCTACCGTATCAGACAAAATTGCCGACATCATTAGAATAGCAAGTGGGCGAGTAATTTCAGCGTTTTCCATCTTGAATAGATTGAATAGGATAGTACATGTACAACCTACAGGCCAAATCCAAGCTTCAAGAGGGTTAACCGTCATCACATCACCTAAACGGTGGTGGTCAACAATACCTAGAATTTCAGCTTGATTAATATCATCTGGTGCTTGAGCTAGATCGGTGTAGTCAACTAACCATACTTTTTCACCAGCAACGCTCGTGCGAAGTTCCGGCTGTTCAACACCTGCCGTCGCAAGGATATGTTGGGTTTCACGGTTGATCTCACCTTGACGAACTGGCTGGGCTTCAAGACCACGAGCTTTTAGAAGTTCTGCTGCAACAAGTGCACCACAAATACTATCACTATCTGGATTTTTATGACCGACAACTAAAATCATTTTGCTTCCTAACTAATTCTGATCATCAGGCTAATTCGCCTGTTATATATCTCACAAGGGTCGTTACTTTACCTGATTTTCTGAATTTGTCATCGGTTGATATCAGTTTCACTTGATTTCCTGTCTGACAAATCCTTACAAACGCTATTGAGAACCATTATCAATGA
>ASHK01001133.1 GCA_000695745.1 Vibrio madracius
GACAACACTTGCAGCAAAATCATCAAGCCAAGCCCTGAAAATAACAGTCCACATAATGCATCGATGTATATGGATGCAGAACCAAGCTTTTGTTGCATACGTTTGGTCGAGAGTGCCCAAGCTAAAAAAGAAAACCAAGCCAGGGATAAAGACCAGAGTATTCCCAGTGCCATGAGTTTACCTGTCACAGACATGGTCGAAGGGACTAAGCTGGACATTAAGCTGATAAAAAATACCAACGCTTTAGGATTAAGAATATTGGTGGTAAACCCTCGGGAGAAAGCTTGTCTGCGACTTGACAGCAACAGGCTAGCGTCATTGGCCAGATCTTTAGGTTGGTGGCGTTGTTCCCATCGAGAGTACACAGAGCGCAGTGCGCCAAAGCCTAAATAAAGTAAATAACTACCACCTGCAATTTGAATCAGTGCAAATAGCGCCGGGTGTTGGTGCACCACATAACTTACCCCGGTCAGACTTAGAATGGAATGTAGCAAGATGCCGAATGATAAGCCTAGAGCGATATAGAAACCGGTTTGTCGACCAAATTTAGTCGCATTTTGCACTACGAGAGCAAAGTCAGGCCCAGGGCTCATTAAAGCAACGAAATGAACCGTTGCCAGTGTCATCAAAATTGTGATTTCGTTCATATTGAAATTAGATTGTTAGTTGATTTTAGAGGGTGAAATACCGTAGACACTGCGAAAGGTTCGACTGAAGTGTGCTTGGTCATAAAAGCCCGTTTGCAGTGCCACTTGTGCGGCAGGTTTTCCGGCTTTCACTAGACTCAAACTTTTTTCTAATCTAAGACGAGTCAACCAGGCATGCGGAGACATGCCGGTTGTCTGCTTAAATAGGCGGTGAAATTGTCGTTCACTTAAATCGCACAGTGCCGCCAGTTGGCCGAGACGGATCGGCTGATCAAGGTAACTCATGACATAGTCACGTACTTGTGCCAGTTGCTTAGTACCGATCGGTTGTCTATCGCGTTCCGTGCCCCTCGCGTGTCGACCAAGCAGCTGTTCAAAACTTTCGTATGGCAGACTATCGCGCGCTAACGCGCAGCACTTGTCATTGCTTAATACCAGATGAGTATTCAGCAATGCACGAAACAATCGAGGCTCTTGGACAATTGGGCTGTGAAAACCTAACTGTCCTTGATGGTTATTGGGCTTCAGACGAGAGAGCCAATGTGGTGACACAGCAAGTACTTTGACTTCATATCCTTCATCAAAACGCGCTTGGCCATCGTGTAACTCATCCGGTGGCATTAACACGAGATCTCCTGGGCCACTGGTATAGCTCTGTCCTTTTAAATTAAACTGCTGCTGACCATTGACGATCAACCCGAAATGGTAATCGAGATGATAGTGTTTTTGAAACGCGAACTCTTTATAGTAACCACTGATCAAATTGATATCAGGGATTGGTGACGACAGGTAACTGATCTGTTGCAAAATAACCTCCTA
>ASHK01001134.1 GCA_000695745.1 Vibrio madracius
GAATGGTACGCTGAGATTTGGCATGATGATAACTGGCTGCTCGCCATCAAAAACAGCTTTTTGATTGGTATTTGTGCCACAATTATCGCCACGGTATTAGGGACATTGGCGGCGATAGGGCTGAGTAATTCAGCGATGCCAATGCAGCGCATCATCATGGCGATTTTGTTGTCTCCTATGATTGTGCCGCTGATTATTACCGCAGCGGGTATGTTTTTCTTCTATACCCAACTCAATTTGGCGGGCACATTCTGGGGCGTTGTGATTGCACACGCAGCTCTGGGAACGCCATTTGTGATCATTACGGTAAATGCCGCATTAGCGGGCTTCGATTATTCGCTAGTGCAAGCGTCGCTGGGAATGGGCGCAAGACCGGTTTATACCTTCGTCAAGATCATCATGCCGCTGATTAGACCTGGGGTTATTTCAGGGGCGTTGTTTGCTTTTGTGACCTCGTTTGATGAGGTGGTAGTGGCGCTGTTCTTAGCAGGGCCAGAGCAAAAAACGATTCCAAGACAGATGTTTTCGGGGCTACGAGAGCAAATCAATCCAACCATATTAGCCGTTGCGACATTGTTGGTGGTCTTGTCCGCTATCTTGCTGTTTACCATTGAATATCTGCGCGCTAGATCGGAACGTATTAAGGTCAATAGTTGGTAATTCACTCAGATTACAGCCTATCAACACCGGATAGGCTGTTGTGTCGTCGCTCGTTTCGCACGTTGAATTTGGGTCTCAAGGTGGTGGAAAGGTGTGAATTATCTTTAACTTTCAGAACGATAGTGGCAAGTGTAACGTAGTTGGAATTTTCGTTTGTTTAATCCAAGTATCAAGGACCCTAAGATGAACATTAAAAGTTCGCTGAAGCTTATTACTCTCTCTGTACTTCTTGCCTCTCCATTGTCATTCGCTCAAGTTTATACCACCACCGATATGCAGGCTGTCAGTCACCAAGCACCGCAAATGGAACAATACAAGGACATCAACTGGGTGTCGGTCTCGGAGATTCAAAAGCAGTTGCCTGACCACCCAATTACTGTGGGTTTGGACATCGATGATACCATGTTGTTTTCTTCACCCGTTTTCTATCGAGGCCAGCAAAAATATTCTCCTGGCTCTAATGCCTATCTTAAGAATCAAGACTTCTGGAATGAAGCAAGCACAGGTTGGGATGACTTCTCGCTACCAAAACACTCAGCGCTTGCTCTGGTAAACATGCATTTAGCGCACGGTGACACCATCTACTTCATCACGGGTCGCAATGCGCCAGAAGGCAAAGAAACGTTAACCAATACTATCCGCCACTTATTCCCGAAAGACCACCGTGACCAAATCAAACCGGTGGTCTTCGCTGGTGGATTAGAAAAAGAGAAACAACTCAAACAAGCGGGTGTTGAGCAATACTATGGCGACTCAGATTCTGACATCACCAGCTCAATGCATGTTGGCATCAAAGCCATCCGTTTCCTTCGTAACGAACAGTCAACCTACGTTCCTATGCCGCAAGCAGGTAAATATGGAGAGCCAGTTTTGATTGGTTCTAATTACTAGTTAGTCACACTCAAACAAAAGGACGCAGCCAATAGCTGTGCCCTGAAACATTTCTTCTCCAAATAGGTCGTGCTTACCACCGTCATCTCCTTTTCAAGGAGATGACGGTGGTATTGGAATTTTGCGCAATCTTCATCCTCAAACTCAGCGTCATTCCCATCTAGAATGGGAATCTACTCACAGCGCCCACCAAGCCTTGGTTTGAGATTATTCGCATATTTTCAATACGGCTTAAGTGTTCGTTTTCCTATCGGGAAAAATAAAGG
>ASHK01001135.1 GCA_000695745.1 Vibrio madracius
GGTAAAGTGGCAATACTAAATAGTCAATTGCCCAAAGTAGACAGTGACATTACTTGTATTTCTGATGTATCAGCACTGATTTCTATTGATGCTCTATTGATAGCGACGGAGTTGTTCAAAACCGAAAAGTTGGTGTTGTCAATGCGACTTATCAACTGCTCTGCGTCAACCACACCGGGGAGTGTGACTATTGGCGATATCAAAATAACATTAAGTATCGAGAAGCGACCATGGGCTCGACGATTGGCGCGCATGGGGCGCTGTATTTCATACGCACGGTACTATTTGAAACACTTCCATCCAACACGATAAACGACGATTTCATAATACCTATGCGTATTGTACGTCAGCACTATCGCGCAGCCTACGCTCCTAATATGAACGCTGTCGAGCAAGAACCCACCAGCTCGAAGCAAGACTTTCAAAGACGGTTACGGATCTCTGCAGGCAACATGCAACAAGTTCTGATGCTGTTTGATCTTTTTTCCCAAAATACGGTCGGACGGCGTTCACCTTTTTCTCGGGGAAAGGGCTGCGTCTCCTGACGCCTTATTTAATGATGACCTGTTTATTGTCATCGTTTTGGTTGGCCCAGACTAATGACGTTTTTCTGGTTCTGCTTTATGCACAAATCGCCGTTTACTCAACCGCTGCAATCGCCACTTATTTCCCCCTTTTACAAAGACTACGAATTATTCGGCTCATCACTTACTTAATCGTAGGCCACACCGCGAACTTAATTGGGGGCCTGCGTTACCTATTTGGATTTGAAAATGGAAAATGGAAGCGTCTCGCGCGCTAGGAGGATTCTCATGACTAACTATGAAAGACGCTTTATACACACAGCCAAACGCATCTTTGATGTGGTAGGCGCGAGTGTCGGTATGGTCATACTGGCAATCACGTTCGTCCCCGTCGCACTTGCAATAAAGCTCACCTCAAAAGGGCCCATCTTTTACAAGCAGCTAAGAGTTGGAAAGTGGACGCCTGAACGAATGGACTTTATCCATGTGCTCAAGTATCGCTCCATGTATGTTGATGCGGAATCACGCTCTGGAGCAACCTGGGCTACGGAAAATGATCCTCGAATCACACCCGTCGGGCGTTTTCTTCGTAAAACTCGACTCGATGAACTTCCGCAGTTTATTAATGTCCTCAAAGGAGACATGTCATTGATTGGCCCAAGACCCGAGCGCCTGATTTCTATAATAAATTAGAGAATGACATTCCGTTTTTGTAGTAACGTACTTATGACGTACTACCTGGCATTACTGGTCTAGCTCAGGTAAACCAAGGCTACGATACGTGTATTGAAGATGTGAGAAGTAAGGTCGGTTACGATCATAGCTATGCGTTATCACTATCATCATTTAGAACTTGGCTGATTACCGATCTTCATATCGTCTTTAAGACGTTAAAGATAATGGTGGATGGCCGGGGCAGATAACGAAATGGTTATGGCAAAGTCCGGTCTAATGACTGGACTTTTTTGCTGTAAAAATAAAGGTTAATCCTAGCAAAATAAAACCAATGCCAGACAGCTTCACCCAACTGAATGTCTCATTAAGCCAAGGTAATGTGACCGCTAACAAATAGACAATAACATAACTCAAACTCAGTAAAGGATAGGCGACACCCAATGGCAGGTGTTTTAAGGCCATTACCCAACACGCCATTGACAAGGCATAACAACACAAACCAATACCAACGCCAATTAACGCAGGCCAGACTAGTAAGACAGCGTTTATAACTTGTAACTGTTCGAACAGCATGGCGATATTATCCCATTGTTCGGCCAGTCCTGCCATGCCCCACTTCATGGCAAGTTGAGCAGTAGAAATCAGCAAGACACTCACAAAAGCAATCGGCAATCCGGCTTTCAGATCGTTAGCGTGCATTAGCCAGCCCCTCCGATAATACCGACACCTATCATAATGCACATCACTCCAAGCCACTGCTTA
>ASHK01001136.1 GCA_000695745.1 Vibrio madracius
TTCAGGTTACTGATAAAAATGTGCTTTTCATGTTCTGGTAACTTGTTGTAGTCAATGCGGTCACTGGATACATCAACTTCTTCTGGACGCCAGAAGAAAGAAAGTTGCTTTTCGATCAGTTTTTCAAAAATCTCAAATTTTTGTTGGTCATAACGCGCCACGTTCACCGGTTGACCTAGGAACATTGGTTCTTTTAATGCGTTATTCTTTGTTTGGGTAAAAGTACTGTAAGCCATTGTGCTGCAATCCTTTTTTAGCCCTTCCCTAAGGGAAGGGCGAGAAAATCTTAACTTGTTTACTACGAGATATTAAATCTTGCAGCCACCGCCTGCGCAATCGTCATCTTGCTCAACTACTACTGCAGATTTGTCGCTTTGGTCGTCTTTCGCACCGTCGCGAGTGTTATGGTAGTAAAGGGTCTTCACACCATACTTATACGCAGTTAATAGATCTTGAAGCAATTTCTTCATCGGCACTTTGCCGCTTTCATAAAGGCTTGGGTCATAGTTAGTATTTGCTGAGATCGCTTGGTCTACGAATTTCTGCATGATACCGACTAGGTGCAAGTAACCGTCGTTGTTGCCGATATTCCACAGCAGTTCGTAGTTCTCTTTTAGATTAGCGAAATCTGGAACAACCTGCTTCAGAATGCCGTCTTTCGATGCTTTCACCGAAACGTAACCACGAGGTGGCTCGATACCGTTGGTCGCATTAGAAATCTGAGAAGACGTCTCAGATGGCATTAGCGCCGTCAGAGTTGAGTTACGTAGACCAAACTCCATGATTTCAGCACGTAGGGCATCCCAATCATAGTGCAGTGGTTCGTCACACACTAGGTCGACATCATTTTTGTAAGTGTCGATAGGAAGCAAACCTTTCGCGTAGTTTGTTTCATGGAACGATGGGCAACGACCTTGCTCTTTTGCAGTTCCACAGACGCTTTTAGTAGGTGGTACTGGATCGCTTCGAATGTGCGGTGAGTCAGGTTGTTTGCAGAACCGTCAGAGTACTTAACACCGTTTTTCGCTAGGTAGTAGGCATAGTTAATCACACCAACACCAAGTGTACGACGATTCATCGTAGATTTGTAAGCGGCTGGCAATGGGTAATCTTGATAGTCAAGTAGCGCATCAAGAGCACGAACCACAAGATCCGACAAATCTTTGAGATCATCGAGTTCGTTGATAGCACCCAAGTTAAATGCCGAAAGCGTACATAGAGCGATTTCACCAGAGTCGTCTTCTACGTTTGACAATGGCTTAGTTGGCAACGCGATTTCTAGACATAGGTTAGACTGGCGAACCGGTGCTACTTTCGAATCGAATGGGCTGTGCGTATTACAGTGGTCTACGTTTTGGATGTAGATACGACCAGTAGAGGCACGCTCTTGCATCAGTAGAGAGAATAACTCTACCGCTTTTACCGTCTGTTTCTTGATTGATGGGTCGTTTTCGTATTTAACGTATAGACGCTCAAACTCATCTTGGTCCTCAAAGAACGCGTCGTATAGACCCGGAACATCTGAAGGCGAGAACAGAGTAATGTTGCCGCCTTTCACTAGACGAGCGTACATAAGTTTATTTAGCTGAACGCCGTAGTCCATGTGACGTACGCGGTTTTCTTCTACACCACGGTTGTTCTTAAGAACAAGAAGTGATTGCACTTCTCCATGCCACATTGGGTAGAACACAGTAGCTGCACCGCCACGAACACCGCCTTGTGAGCAGCATTTTACGGCTGTTTGGAAGTATTTGTAGAATGGAATACAACCCGTGTGGAACGCTTCGCCACCACGGATTTCAGAACCGAGTGCGCGAATACGACCAGCATTGATACCGATACCAGCACGTTGTGAAACGTAACGAACAATAGAGCTTGCTGTGGCGTTAATCGAATCTAGACTATCGCCGCATTCAATTAGTACGCACGAGCTAAATTGGCGCGTAGGAGTGCGCACACCAGACATAATTGGTGTCGGCAGAGAGATCTTGAATGTCGATGTCGCATCATAAAAGCGCTTGATATAGTCAAGGCGAGTCTCTTTTGGATACTTAGCGAACAGACACGCTGCTACAAGGATGTAGAGAAACTGCGCACTCTCGTAAATTTGGCCAGAAACACGGTTTTGAACGAAGTACTTACCTTCTAGCTGCTTAACGGCTGCATAAGAGAAGTCGTGATCTCGAGTGTGGTCGATATAACTATCTAGCTCATTCAGTTCAGACTTGCTGTAATCTTCTAACAAGTGCGCATCGTATTTGCCCATTTCGACCATTTTAGAGACGTGATCGAACAGCGCTGGCGGCTCATATTGGCCATAAGCTTTTTTACGCAGGTGGAAGATCGCTAAGCGCGCCGCCAAATATTGATAATCTGGCGCATCTTCTGAAATCAAATCTGCTGCAGACTTGATAATAGTTTCGTGGATATCAGACGTCGTAATACCATCATAAAACTGGATGTGAGCCTTGAGTTCTACCTGAGATACAGAAACGTTGTTTAGCCCTTCTGCAGCCCACGCGATAACGCGATGGATTTTTTCAAGATCGATACTTTCTTTGCGGCCATTACGCTTAGTAACGGTAAGTTGTTGGTTCATTCTGAGGTGTTCCCTAACAAAACAATATGAAGCTTCACTTTTATGAAATTTTGTTGAGTCTTAGCGATAGCTTCGTGATCAATGTCACCCTATAAGTTTTGGCTTCCAACACAAGATATAGGGGTCATCGTAACTTCGAGTTACAAGATAGTGCTATAGCGTAAGATTTTCAAGTTTCAGAAATTGAATGTCTTGTGGATAACTAGGGGAAAGAAATTTTTCTGTTAGTAGACACTTACCACTGAGGATAGGTGTCACTTAGTTGCAAAATATATGCATTAATAGATTGGTTTTGTTTTAAACAATGAAGAAAAAAAATACCTTGATCTTTGGCGATTTTTAATTGTTATTCAGTAGGTCAATAATTCTACTATTTAAGCGTATAATCTCGTCAAAGATGTGTCGGTTTTGTGAATGAGCTAAAGTGACGTTCTGGAGGGTTAGCGCCGATGACAACCAGTCATAGGCGCGCATATTTTAGAGGAGTTAAAGAGACTTCTCGGTAAAGACGATATAGTTGACGTCACACGGTTACCGAGTTTGTATGTGTCGGTCAGTGGATTATAGAGCAAGCCCGTGATGCCTCTTTCTATCAGATCGGTTTTATCGATCATACGAATCAGCTCGGATGGCTTTATGAACTTATCATGGCTATGGGTACCATCAGGGACAATTTTTAACAGTTTTTCTGCACCAACAATCGCAAACAGGTAGGATTGCATATTACGGTTTAGTGTAGAGAAAAAGACTTGACCACCAGGTTTGACCAACTTTGCACATGAAGCAATAACAGAGGCCGGGTCTGGGACATGTTCGAGCATTTCCATACAGGTTACGACGTCGTATCGCTCTGGGTTTTCTGCGGCGTGTTGCTCGACAGTGCTTTGCACGTA
>ASHK01001137.1 GCA_000695745.1 Vibrio madracius
GATGTTGCTTTCGCTGAGTCGCGTATCCGCCGCGAAACGATCGCCGCGGAAGACATTCTTCACGATCTTGGGGCGTTCTCTATGATCGCCTCAGATTCACAAGCGATGGGACGAGTTGGCGAGGTGATTACTCGCACATGGCAGACCGCGCATAAGATGAAAGTACAACGTGGCAGTTTGCCGCAAGACTCAAGCTATAGCGATAACTTCCGACTGAAGCGTTATATCGCCAAATACACCATTAACCCTGCTATTACCCATGGCATGCTCATGAAATTGGCTCAATTGAAGTGGGGAAGTTGGCTGATTTGGTACTTTGGAAACCGGCTTTCTTTGGCGTAAAACCAAGTGTCATTCTCAAAGGTGGCATGATTGCTATGGCGCCAATGGGAGACCCTAACGCCTCGATTCCTACCCCTCAACCTGTTCACTATCGTTCGATGTTTGGTAGCTACGGAAAGGCTTCTCAGCACACATCGATGTTGTTTGTATCTCAAGCGGCACAAAATGCTGGAATAGCTGAGGAACTCGGATTGGGCAGCCTCATCGGTGTTGCTAAACAGTGTCGCACTATCAGTAAAGCGGACATGAAGCTGAATGATTGGCAGCCAAATATTGAAGTGGACTCCCAGACTTATCAAGTCCGAGCGGATGGCGAATTGTTGGTCTGTGAACCAGCGGATGTACTGCCAATGGCGCAGCGCTACTTCTTATTTTAATAAAAACAGACAGTTAAGCATTGAGGACAATACAGTGATAGAGCTAGTAGAAATTACCCAACAACCCACGACTCGGCCTCATGCCTTCTTGAGTTTGCCGATTGACAGTCGAATCAAGAGCCGTTTGAAAGTGATTCTCGATGATGGTCGTGATGCAGGGCTGTTTTTGCCAGAGGCCATATTCTGCGCGGTGGTGAGCAATTAAAAAGCCGCTGCGGCTTAGTAATAGAAGTTAAAGCTGCGCCGGAAAAGGTCTCTTCCATCTATTGTAGTGACCTACATCTACTAACCCGCGTCGCTTATCACCTAGGCAACCGACATGTCCCGCTACAAGTCGAATTTGGTTGGGTTCGTTACCAACATGATCATGTGCTGGATGAAATGGTCGAAGGGTTAGGCGCTACCGTTTCAGTAGAGCTTGCACCGTTCGAGCCAGAAGGAGGGGCATACGGCGGCAAGAGTGGCGGTCATCACCATCATCATTAATTAATACCTATTAAGCCCAATAACAAGAAAAGGAATATTCAATGAAATCAAAGTTCGCCAAATCAGTGTTCAAGACAACAACTGCGCTGTCATTTTTAACCCCAGCGTTTGCTTTTGCTCATCCAGGTCACGACTCAATGGCATTCACCAGCGGTTTGCTGCAC
>ASHK01001138.1 GCA_000695745.1 Vibrio madracius
TACCACAGGGATAAGTACCAGCCGCGCAAGATCAGGGAGTGTATTCAACATCTGATTGCCTGCTTTAGCGCTTAATGTTTGTAATCTAGATTTAGTATCGTTATCTTGTTCAATAGAGTGCATAGTCTTATGGTGCATGTCAGAGAGTAGACCCAGTTGTGCAATTAATAGATAAAATAAACGCGATATTGATTAAAGACATAGAGCAACCCAAAGAGTTTGATTTTGATGCTCTAAGTAAAAAACTTGCTGAAGTAACGGATATTATTGGCTTCGAACATTTCCTTTTTGCAGTGTCTGTTCCGGTCACAGTTATGAGAGCAGAAAATGTCGTGTTAACAAACCAACCTTTGGCTTGGCGACAATTTTATGAAGATAATGAAGTCATGTACTTTGACCAAGTCGTGCTTCATTGCCGAAATAGTATGTTGCCACTTCAATGGCAATCGTTGTTAGCGAATGAGATCCCCGATGACAAAAACGTGATAAAACTAGCTTCGGATTTTGGTTTAGGTGATGGTATAACGATTCCTTTAAGAGCTAATCATGGATGTTTGGGGCTAATCAGCTTTTCAAATAGAAAAGGCGCTAAGAAAATAAGTCATGAGTCTACAATTCTATCTACTTATGTGAGCAGTTTAGTCGCGGACTATATCAATGATATTAGGAATCACGTATGTGAGAAGCAATTCGGACAAGTCAAATCAAGCTTAACCCTTAGAGAGCAAATATGCTTAGCATGGGTCGCTGAGGGCAAGAGCTCTTGGGAAGTCGCTCAGATTATCGGTTGCTCAGAACGTACCGTGAATTTTCATATTCAGAATGCGAGCGAAAAACTCAACGCCTTCTCTCGCACTCAAGCTGTTTCCAAAGCTTTATTAACTGGCTCTATCGAGCCTATGTTGGTTTATGGAAGTGTTGGTAAACCAGTTCCGTAAGGCTTCATTAATAGGTACGCGTAACGCCACACTTTTGGTGTGCTCCAACATTCTAATTTTCCCATCTCCAATTCGTTGGTTTGGAATACCAACGTGACGCATGATCCTTTCTATTCCCGTCGTTGTTGGTGTTATAAAGTCGCTATAACCCTTCTCAAAGCCGTATTGAACAACGAGATAGAACAACAGTTCAGTAAAGTTAATATGGGGTGCCTGCTTAGACACTTTTCGGTCTACGGCAAATCGAGAGAGCTCAATAGTCTGGTGGCTATCAAAGCTCTCTCCCTGAAGCAATTCGGGGAAGGTATGCTTTAACATATAGGGCGTATCGGCATGCAGAAGCTCCAGCATGCGACTACTCTATTTTGATATTCAATCACAATGAACGTCGCATCGGGGCGGTCATATTCATCAATATCTAATTGGTTCTCAGTATTTAATGACCAGCCTAGCCTGCGCACGAATACATCATATCTCAATGTGTGCATTTCATATTTTTGTTTTTCAGATAGCTCGGCATATTTTCGGATATAGACAACAGGTTCCATGGGATTTCCTCCTATACAGTTTCATGCATAGGTTAGCCCCGCAAGTTTTATAGAATAACTGACAGTTTAGTCAGCTTGAAAATTTCAAAAAATCCAAAAAAGTCAACCTGTCAGTTTCTGCAGTATCTTATTTTCAATACAAGCGTATAACAGTGACTGGATCCTGTGAACCCCACTAACAACGTTTGAACAATCGATTCAGCAGAGAATATAGAATGACCCTAAGGCTAGGTGGCTTAAGGGGTTGCAGGGTCTTTCTTTTTACGTCAGTCGTTGTCCACGAACCGTTGTCTCTCTCCCAACACTTTGCCTAACTTTATCTATTTGTATTGATAATGCTTGCGCCATCACTGATAATTAGACGCTACTTATGTTCATGACGTGTAGCGAAATCTAGATGCAAAAGCTGACAAAGAAATACACCCTGTTATTGCTTAAATCGGCATTGGTATCATCTTTGATTTACGGCTTCGTGGTTTTCCAATCGCTAGACAAGCTTGTCAAAACGAA
>ASHK01001139.1 GCA_000695745.1 Vibrio madracius
TTCGCGAAACTCCTCAACGCATTAGGRAAACAGTTTGATGGAAAAGTTGAAGGCATCAACCTTCAAGAAACCGCTATTGGCGTTGAGAAAGATCCAAGCTTCACTGAAGCGAGTTATGTCGAAGGACTCAAGGATAATATGCGCGCCATGAAACACGCGTTCCCAACCTCCACCACGATGCAATACGCTAACTTTATGGTTGGTGAATGGCTACCATGGGAAGATAAAGGTTACTTAAAGAGTATTTATCAATATGGACAAGAAATAGGCGTTGGCCTTGGCGCACCTGACCTTATGATGCGAAAACGCGGACAATTAAATCACGCCCTAGCAATGATGCATGAGAATAACTATACCGTGCCACTTGGTATCGCGATACAAGATGGTAACTACATTGGTCAAACCAACAATACTGACGTCGTGGATAACCGACAAAGTCTTGTTCCTGCCCTCCACTCATTCGCTCAGTCATTTCTTCATGTTAACTATATGTTTTGGGTAAACCAAGAACCCTATTTTGAGCAGGATGTATTACCCTGCTTTACTCAGTTTTGACAATTGATTCTGTCCCAAAAGCTCCTGACGAAGAAGTCTTGTAAGGTATTCCCACTCTACCGGTCATGACTTCTTTCAATATAGCGCCCAAAAGGTGTTCTCTTTGTGTTAAAATCAGCCGTTCAGGATTAGATGTAAAACGGACACTTTCATCATAACTTTATGATTAAAAATGATTTAATCATAAAGTTTTCGAATTCTAATCGGTTATTCATTAAACATGGAGTTGGTCTTTATATTCGTTCACACGAATATGTAAACCTCATAATTATGGGTTTTAAATCACAAAAATACAGTATAGATTCTACAGATTATCAAGTCGGTCAAGACAACATCACTAAATGGGGCATGGATGTTCACAATACAGTGTTTACCGCTTCTGCGGGCTTATCCATCCTCTTCATCGTCACTCTCTTAGTCCTTTCCCCCGAAGAACGCCAAAGCAGCCATCGATGCCGTTAAATCCGCTGCGTTATCAAAGTTTGATTTTGTCTTTATGTGGGGGGCGAACATTCTCCTAATTTTTGCCGTGCTGATTGCTTTGTCTCCTCTCGGTAAAATTCGATTAGGTGGCGACAATGCCACTACAGACTACTCAACCATATCCTGGATCGCCATGTTATTTGCTGCTGGTATGGGTATCGGTTTGATTTTTTGGGGCGTCGCAGAGCTACCGCCTTTTACACCAATTGGTTTGGTACACCGTTAGGTGTTGAGCCATTCACACCAGAAGGGCGGGAACTGGCCTTAGGTTCAGCGGTATTCCATTGGGGCCTTCACGCCTGGGCTATTTACGGCATGGCAGCCTTGTCGCTTGCTTACTTTGTCTATAATAAAGGGCTTCCGTTATCAATGCGTTCGGTGTTCTACCTCTGCTTGGAGATAGAGTTTGGGGAAGAATCGGGGATGTTATTGATGTGATGGCTGTCCTAGTTATTTTATTTGGCCTTGCAACATCACTAGGGTTGGGTGGTTCACAAGCAGCCAGCGGAATCAGCCATGTATTCGGACTAAATAACAGCCTCCTACTGCAAATTGCGATTATTCTGACAATCATGGGTTTAGCTATCGTTTCTGTCGTTCGCGGTATGGATGGTGGCGTTAAGATGTTGAGTAACCTCAACATGATTATTGCGTTCATTTTCCTTGGCTTTATTGGTGTTTTGAACTTCACGACAGTGCTAGACTCCGTTTCAACCGCTGTTGTTGGCTATGTTAAAAACATCATTCCACTGAGCCAAACAACTGGTCGTGAAGACACTACTTGGTTACATGGTTGGACGGTATTCTATTGGGCCTGGTGGGTCGCTTATGCACCATTTTTCGGCATGTTCGTTGCGCGAATTTCAAAAGGTAGAACAATTCGCGAATTCTTATTCTGCGTGTTGGTTATCCCTACGCTCGTGACAACAGCGTGGATGTCATTCTTTGGTGGTGTCGCTATCCAACAGGTCATTGACCATGCCGGTTTACTTGGCGCAGCACAAGGTATCGGGGACGTATCACTCAGCTTATTCTATATGCTAGACGCCTACCCTATCGGTAACATCCTATCGCTGATAGCTGTTGCTTTGATTATTGTATTCTTTGTCACTACTCTGGACTCAGGGTCAATCGTGGTAGACAGTATGACTGCGGGCGGCAAACTTGAACTCCCTATTAAACAAAAAGTGGTTTGGGCCGTAATTTCAGCAGTGATTGCAGTAGTCATGTTGTGGATCGGTGGAACGCAATCGATTCAAGCACTTCAATCGATCACTATCATTGCAGCACTGCCATTTACACTTATTCTAATTTTAGGGTGCGTGAGCTTAATTAAAGGGCTGCTAACGGAGGTTGAACGACCTCAAGTAGCTAGCGACAAATCCGCTTCGTAAAAACAATCAGGGCTTATCGTAGTTTAAGTACGGTAAGCCTTTTTCTCTCATCTTCCCACTTCACGGCCTTTTAAATCAATCGATTCGCTTCAAACTTCATATAAGAGTCGATAGAACTCCCTATCTACTGGTCAATTCTTTTTAAAATCATTTTATAGAAATGTTTGACAGTACCCCAAAGTGGAATTAGAATTCCGCCCACTGACCAACTGGTCAGTCATGATAACGGATAGTATGATGGACAAGAAAGATAAGATTATTGAAGTTGCCTTACAGCTGTTTGCAGAGCATGGCTTTGAAAAAACGCCTATTTCAACTATCTGCGAGCAAGCAGAAATTTCAAAAGGCTTAGTTTTTCATCACTTTAAGAATAAAAATGAACTGCTAAGAGCGGTGTTCACCCATATGACCGACATCATCAACAACGTTGACCAGCAAGATGAGCACTTAACTTCATCAGAAGGAAGACTAGAGGCGATGATTGACTCCATATTCGGGGGAATGACGATTGCACAACATCGAAAAATGTATCAATTTAACTTCAGTGTTATGGTACACCCGACTACCCGAAATATCGTTTTAGACCTTATTGAAGAAAGGTATCAAGGTTTGCAGGCGTCAACCGAAGAGGTGTTCCGTGCCCTTTCACACCCCAATCCGTCGGTGGTG
>ASHK01001140.1 GCA_000695745.1 Vibrio madracius
CATACCAAAATGCTGAAGCAAACTCTGTGGTATTAGAAAAAAGTAGAACTCTCGAAAAAAAGCCGACAAACCAAGGGTTTTTCGGACTTCCCCATTCACCATTACTGGCCCAGTTTAACGCTTCAACAGCATCATATGGCACAGTTGGGTCTAAATGGTACGTCACCAAAGACCAAGCTGATGCGTATAAAAAACACCATAAAAAAGCAAAACGGTGCGAGCGTTGTACTTCGAGTGGGGTAAGCGACTTGCGGTCGAAACTCAGAATAGTTGAAAGCATTGGCTAAAAAGGGCTCCCTTAAAAGTCAAAATAGATGGTTTTGGCAATAGACTCTACCCACTTAAAGAGCGTCGCGACATGCTCTAAAGTCAGTTTTCTGTCAATACCTTAGCTATTGATTGATTAAATAAATAGCGGACGCTAATAGATGGATAGTCTATATCAGTGAATAGTCAAGCGTTGTAACGAAATGTCAGCTTTGTTTTTGTGAGAAATTATCTATGAATGAGAATTTAGGGGAAATTGCGATGGTTCGAAATGCGAATCACACGATTCAATGCTCATGGCAACAAGAGCATTAAATCGTGTGCTTCATTAGCGTTGTTATTTAACTATTGTGCATTAATTGCTTGAGAGTTTGGTTGTTCGCTCTGTTTTACAGCCTGTTCAGAGAAGCCATCATGTAAGTGATAGTAACGTTTGTATACGATGCCGCTAATAGCCATCAACAACGCTGGTAAACCCACCATCATAAATTCGATGCCAAAAATGGTTTCTGCTGTTTGTTCCACGTTTGGTACATAACCCACTAGTGATAGACCGACACCGACAATAAACCCACCTGCAGCACCTGCAAATTTCACTAACATGGTTTGCACAGAGAAAATGACACTTTCACTACGACGTCCCGTTTTGTACTCACCATAGTCGACAACATCAGCAAGCATAACGGTTTGAAGTGCATTAGCGATTCCGATACCAAACTTGATAGCGGCGCCAGAAAGACCGATGAGTACAACATTACCCGGAGCCAAACCACTCATGGCAAGTAGTAGACCACATGACAAGATTGGGAAGCCACAGGCAATAAACCACAAGTTCTTTCTTGGTAACTTAGCAGCAATACGAGGAAACAAAAATACACCAGCAACTTCGGCAGCACCTGCAACCATCATATAAATAGGGAATAGTTCAGGATTCCCTAACGCATAGGAGAAGTAGTAGATAGCGAAACCACCGACAAGAAGGTTAGCTACTTGGAATGACAAAACTGTACCGATAAGTGCTTTTAGTTGATCATTTTGTCCGATGATGACCATAACGTCTTTGAAATTAAACTTCTCAGCCGCATTCGCTTTAATGTTAGTGTCTTCTTTTACATTGCGAGCCACCAAAAACGCACTTAATACAAACAGAATAGCGATTAAGATCGATAAGTTGAAGAAACCATCACCTTGATTGCCTTCACCTAGCGTACCCACAATATGTAGACCATAAGTACCGATAATAAACCATGCCAAGCTCGCAAATAAACGTGGACATACCACCAGTTTCTCACGTTCTTGCCTTGAGCTAGAAAGTGCTGGAATCATCGACCAATATGGGATGTCCATGATGGTGTAAGTCAGACCCCATAAGATGTAAGCGGCTGCTGCATAAACATACAAGGTTTTACCTTCGAACATATGTGTACTAAACAAAGCAATCAGAACGACAGCGTTTAAAATAGTACCAATGACGATCCATGGACGGAACTTACCCATCTTTGAGCGGGTGTTATCGACAATCACACCCATCAACGGGTCCGTTATTGCGTCGAAAATTCGAGCTACAAGGAAGATCGTCCCGACAAACGCTGCGGATAAACCAGCAACATCCGTAAAGTAAAACATAAGGAAAATATAGATAGGTGCACAAGCAAAATCTTTGCCTAATGCGCCCAGGCCGTAAGACAGTTTGGTTTTAAGAGTCAGTTGTTCAGACATACGTTACACTTAGTTTCTTTAATTTATTGGTCTGAGCGCAATCCTACTGATAGAAGCATGACCTTTCTGTGATCAATGACCACTACTGGAAACGTTTACACCACTCTTT
>ASHK01001141.1 GCA_000695745.1 Vibrio madracius
ATAACTACTTCAATGCGAGTCAACAAGCTCGAAACGAACTGGTTGAGTATCTGATGGCGCTTTAGGGTTTTCGTTAGTATTGATAATTAACCAAGAAGAAAGCCCGCAGTTGATATTGCSGGCTTTTAGTTTTAAAAAAAGAGTGGAGTCAGAAGCACTAAGACAATATGCCTAGCCTTCAAAATTCTTCATCGCTTCGACAAACGTCTCTCTTGCCGTGGGCGATCCTTGCTTTTCGGCTTGCTTCATTATATCCAAAGCACGATCAAACTCACCGGCTCGAACGGCTGCGCGAATTCTGTCATCGAACAACTCAACGAACTCTGTATCCATCACTGATCGCTGATCTGTAACCACCACGGCAGCGAGTGCCGCTTCTCGGTCTTGCTGCTGTTGTTTTGACTCTTGTCTTACTGCGGGACCAGAATAGTCGAGCTCAAGCTCCACAGTTCCAACTGCTGCATGTGGGATATTCCACTCTGTGTTAGCCGCGAGATTTGCCTCTACACTCCCAGATCGAATCGCAGAGTCACTTGAAGGTTTAATTAGTGTAGAATTCTTAAGGTCTTTATCCGTCGTGAAAATGACCAAATAACGGGGTAACTTCCCATTCGGGTATTTTTGGGAAATCGTTTTTTCCATCGCGTAGTGTGTGGAGTACATAATTCCACTATTGCGATAGCTCAAATCCGAACTAGAGAGTACATCCAGTGCTTTGTATTCATTGTCTAAAATAAGGATCGATGGGACAAAGACTTGATTACCAACTAGAGAGATAACCTCTAAGTTCGCCTCTCCATCAAAAACTGGGAGTTCATAGCCTTTCACGTAACTGACTCCACTTACTAAACCTACTTTCTGTGAGTTAGTATCAATAACCGCAGTGAGATCACCCGATTTGGTGATCGGTTCATAACTCACTTTACTCAGCGTGGTACAACAATCCTTTTGACGACTTAGCTCGGTAATGCCTAAAGGACTAGATTCACTAGTTTGAACTTGTGAAGACGTACATCCTATCAAAGACGCGACGACGGCAGCTAAAAACACACGTTTCATTGAACTCCTCCATGTGGAAACCAATCAAGCTAAATAACTCAGGTTAAATCTATCACGTCATATTTTTGTAGAAGCAATAAAACCATCACATAACTTGTTTATTCTTTATACATTCACCTCCTAATTCTAATTAACGACAACAATTTAATCCATGGTCGTTATGTGAGGTAAACTGGGTTTCATTTAAAATGATAAATTTCGAAATCCAATTGGTAAATATTGTAAAATATGTACCAATTCAGCTAGTAATAGATAGATAAACACCATAATCAAAAAACGTAACTATTACGTAATATCTCATTCCAATTTTCATATTTTTCATTCTTTTTTTATCGTGATAAATGTCAACAAAATTCATTATTCACAAGTGATCAACATCACCTAAATATATAGATTCTCTACTTATTATCAATGGCAACTTATCTCTTACCATACACGATAAGTACTCAATGCTATTCATATAATTAGTTGGAGAACAACATGGAAAAACAGCATTAAGCAAAGCTCTATTTATTGCAGGAGTGGCTGCAATATCTTCAATGCCAGCTTTAGCAGAAAAACCAACCTCAGATTTTGAATTTCACGGTTATTTCCGAGCAGGTGCCTTCACTAGTGCCAAAGAAAATTTCAAACAGCACCAATGGGGTGGCAAAAGGAGACATTGGGGCGTTTAGGCTTAGAAGCTGACGATTTCTGGGAGCTGGCGTTTATGCAGCGCTGGGACTGGGAAAAAACGGAAGACTCAGACGGTAAAAGTGTTCGTATCAAACGCGCGTCTAGGTCAAGACAACCCTAACGGTAATGGTAGTAACGGCTATGCGAATATCGATGGTAAAGCGACAGGTTTGATCGAATCATTCGTTGAATTTGATGGTGTAACGAACACGGGTACGCTTTGGGGCGGTCAGCGTTACTACGGTCGTGACAACTATATCTTCATGACAGACTTCTTCTACACTGATTATTCTGGTACTGGTATCGGTGTTAAAGGTACTGAATTAGGTGGTGGTCTATGGGATTTTGCCTATATCGCTAGTAACAACTCGGTTGGTGACAACGAGATGCTAAATGCTTTCCACGTTCGTGCAGACTATGGTCAATGGCGTATCGAAGGTATGGCAAAACAGATGGGTGAGAACGTTAACGGCGATGAATTCGCGAAATCTGGTTTCGAAGGTCACGTTCAATACTCCCCTTCTAACTTCTTTGGCTTTGGAAACGGCTTCTCTAAAGTCGGTGTTCAATACGGTCAAGGTCTTGGTGGTTCAACCATGCTAGGTCGTACATTTACCAACTATAACGCATACAGTCCAGGCGGCGTTGGCTTCATTGATGGTTCGACTGAGCAAACATTAATGTCTGCGGTAAAAGACGGTGATAGAACAGTTCGCGCGCAAGCATACGGTGGCTATATCGGTGAAAACTGGTTGTTCTTCCCGGCTGTGGGTTACGAACAAACATCGTATGAAGACAACGTAGATGACTTCTCATACTGGTATGCAATGGTTCGCCCTGTTTACACCATGCCTTCTATCGATGACTTCGCAATCGCAGCTGAATTTGGTTACACCGACAACAGTGCGAACCGCGACAATGGCGGCAATGCGACTTATAAAGCAACCATTGCTCCAACATGGACAGTAGGTACTGGTTTCGGTCCAGCTCCAGAAATCCGTTTACTTGCTACATACCTTAAAGGTAACCCAGGCGTTTCTTCAAACGCTGGTGAAGACGACCACGATTTTATCGTAGGTGTTCAAGTAGACATGTGGTGGTAACCGATTGTTTGCCCCTTCTCTTTTGAAGGGGCAGCATTATCTCAATGGAAGGAGGTGAGCAGTTTCGATAGACGT
Organism: Vibrio madracius; assembly: GCA_000695745.1. Taxonomy (GTDB): domain Bacteria; phylum Pseudomonadota; class Gammaproteobacteria; order Enterobacterales; family Vibrionaceae; genus Vibrio; species Vibrio madracius. The sequence goes on from ASHK01001141.1 coordinate 2,913, forward strand.
ATCAGTTTCTAGTGTTTTTTTCATTGCTAGCAACAGCAATAACCCCCACCC
>ASHK01001142.1 GCA_000695745.1 Vibrio madracius
CCATAATGCGCTAGGTAAAGCTGTCGTCCATAAGAAGAGTGTTGGTTGTAGCTATAATCAACTTGTAGCCCTTCCATCGCGGCCCTTTGTTGGCCATTTTCTGGATTTGGATACAGCGTCATCTTAGAGAAGTAATCTTCAACAATTTTCAGTGTCTGTGTGAGAACCGCTTCATTCTTACTGAAGACCGCACCTTTGAGAGTGATGTTCATAACGTCCATCAAATTCGCGCCCGTCTGATCTCTGCCACCGTTGTTCCAACTCCACAGTAGATAATCACTGACCCTGTTGGTTAACTGAGGTTGCAGTTGCGGTTGCATTAATAACGCTATGATTGAGAGGCGTTTAGGGAACCCTATCATTCGCCACCACCAGTTTAAACACTGTGGATCTAACGTCACCCAAAGCTCTACACCACCGTTTATAATGTCTAAAACTTCGGGGCTTTGGAAATAAAGTGATTTTGAAGAATTATAGCATAGGCCAATTCAATCAACCTATTTAAGTGTTCTGACCTTGCTCGAGAGGCCTTATTTGACTCATTTTTCTGAGCACTCGTGAAATTATCCTTATATTTTTCAACGATATCAAGATAGTAGTCGTAATCAATATCATCAAATTTACTTGTTGTCTTATCAAACTTACTAATAAACTCATTTAATTCATGGTCATTTGGCTCATAAGACTCCATGATGTCATTTTTAATATTCTGTGACATCTTTTCATACTTACTATCTACCTGATTATTATTATGTTGTTGCTCCAACCAATCAAGTATAGCGTTAATACTCGCCGCAGCATTAGCCTGTGCACTAAACGTGTATAATGCGCACAGTGAAACTGCCATAGATAACTTTCGCATATGTTCTATCCATCTGTATATTAGTGATTCTGTTCACGCAATAAAGAATAGCTATATCAGCCTCTGAAAATCATCAGGTGCTCACTTATTAAATATATTATTAGCTCGAATCTTCATTTAACGCCTAATTAACATTAGCACCCAGTTTTTGATAATAATGTGACTACGATCGCGAGATGAGAAATTTCCCAACATTGCAAATTTTCCCAAATCCAAATAATCGTGAAATCTTAGCTGCTGATGGAGAAACAAAGAAAAAGCCGAATACAGGGGATGACCCCAACATTCGGCTTTGATTCAATGGCGAGACTGACCACAGAGGGTCGTTTGATCACCTATATTGTGACCAAACTGTATGAAAGGATTACTCAGCTTCGATGCGTTGCACCGAGCTTCTTGGTACAACTTCCACCGAAGTAAGCTGACGATATTTTACGGCTGACTGTTGCCCACTGACTTTAATAACTAAGTGCACCGTTGACCTGGCGAGCTCAGCAAAGTTGGTTTTAATTGTGGTCAAAGGTGGCGCGGTCATCGACGAGATATCAAGATCGTCAAACCCAATTACCGAGATATCTTCAGGTACGGACTTACCTAGTTTTTTGAGGCTATCTATCAAGGAGACGGCCACCATATCACAAATACAAAAGAGACCTGTTATGTCATCAAACACCCCACTCTCAATGGCGTGAGGCAAGACCTGGCTTGCGCCGAAGTCCATTTTTCCATGATCAGCAACAATAAGATTTGCAAGCTCTTCATTTCCCATCACTGTGTGTGCGTAATCTTCTAGGATTAGAATTTGCTTGTCATGGTTAACGTCTATTTTAGCCAGCTCAAGAGCTCGCACAAAGCCACACTTGCGCTGAAATAAGGAGTGTCGATAACTGGAACCAATAAAGAGAATCTTCTTATGCCCCTGTTCGATTAACGTATTGGTGGCAAGTAACCCGCCAAGTTCATAATCGGGAGATACGCTGGATACGCCCATTTCTAAATCTGCACCGTTAACAATCACGGTGGGTAAATCTAACGATTTAATAGACGCGAGTATGTCCGGACTATCAAGTCCTAACAGTAAAAGCGCTTGCCTAGTCTTAAGCTGTTGCAGCGCACTGTTATCACCCGCTTTAAGGACAATTAAATCTACCGTTAAATGGAGTTGTTCAGCAACTGTACGAATCTCATTGATTAGTTTGGTATAAAACCCGCTTGTCGCTCCTAAATAGTCACCGATAACAAGAGTGATACTGGTAATCGCCATATCTATTTGGAACTTTTGCGATGTCTTCTTATAACCTGTCGCTTCTATGGCCTTTTGAACGATTGCACGAACGTCTGGATTGACATGTTTACTGTTGTTTATGACTCGCGAGATAGTACTTTTTGACACCCCGGTCAGCTTTTCTAAATCCGTTAGCGTCGTCTTTCTT
>ASHK01001143.1 GCA_000695745.1 Vibrio madracius
GCTTAAATTGAAAATAAATGCATCCAGTGTATTCGCGAGTCGGTCACTTTCGGTGTGCAGCCCAGCTTGTTTCAAATACTGTAAATCTTGCTCAGCACTACTCTCAAGCTTATCCATACTATTTTCAAACGAGTCCATGGACGTTGAAGCTAATGTGGCCCGACGATTAACCGTATCCATTAAAAGTACTTGGGTGGTGGCTAAATGAGTGCTTGCTCTTTCCATTTCACCACTGCTGGTGAATTTTGCATTGAGGCTAGAGAGTGAGCTAAAAATAAATAGCACTAAAATGACGAACCCAGACCAAAGCGTGAGTAGCGATAAAATCGTTTTTTGTTTCTGTGATAACGCAACTTCCATGTTGTTCCCCTTTAAACGACAAGTATCGTCGTCTCCTGACTGATACTCAGATATGACGCATTTTTACCGCTCACACTGGTCTAAAATAATCACCAGAGCACTCTATGCTCTATGTAACTAACAATATACCTAACAACGCTATAACATTATTTTAATCCGGGCAACACTCGTCAGCTGGGATCGATACAGACTATGAATGGGATACCACTTTTCCTGTTGTAGGGACCTGTTTTGTAATAAAATGACGGGTAAAAATAAGTAAGTAGAGAAGAGCTATGTCAACAACTGGTCGCATTCACTCATTCGAATCCTGCGGTACGGTCGATGGACCTGGGATCCGTTTCATTGTCTTTCTTCAAGGCTGCCTCATGCGTTGTATGTATTGCCATAACCGCGATACTTGGGATACCCATGGCGGCAAAGAAGTCTCGGTCGATGAATTGATCGCCGAGGCGAAATCCTACCGCCACTTTATGAATGCATCTGGTGGAGGCGTTACCTGTTCTGGTGGTGAAGCAATGCTTCAGCCAGAGTTCGTTCGTGACTTCTTCCGTGCCGCTCAGGCAGAGGGAATTCACACCTGCTTAGACACCAATGGCTATATTCGTAAGCATACTGAGGTTATCGACGAAGTTTTGGATGCTACAGATCTAGTGATGCTGGACATCAAACACATGAAAGATGAAATTCACCAGGATTTCATTGGTGTATCGAATCGTCGTACATTAGACTTTGCCCGTTATCTGCACAAAATAGGCCAAAAGACCTGGATTCGTTATGTCGTCGTCCCTGGGTATACCGATGACCCAGAAGCGGCGCACATGCTTGGCGAGTTTATTAAAGATATGGACAACATCGAGAAGGTCGAACTGTTGCCGTATCACAAATTAGGTGCTCACAAGTGGGAAGCACTCGGCTTTGACTATCCTCTTGAGGGTACCCAGCCTCCAACAAAAGAAGTGATGGACAACATCCAAAATATTCTTTTGCAATATACGGATAATGTGAAGTACTAACCGACGATTCAAAAATCTTTTGACACGAAAAAAACGCGCTAGAATGCGCGTTTTTTGTAACAAATACGTGTTGAGATCATGTTACACAATGTCGAGAAGCTGATAACCTGTCGGTATAGCGAAATCATTACGTAAACTTATAATGATGACTTTTAAGTGAGGCTTTTCAACATGGAAATGACAAATGCTCAGCGTCTAATCCTATCTAATCAATATTACCTAATGGCGAAGCTAACGCCAGAAAATGCAGAAAAATACAAACGTCTACAAACGATTGTAGAGCGTGGCTATGAACTGCAAATGCGTGAAATTAACAAAGAGTATGGCTGCTTAGTTGAAGATGAATGTCGTGAAGTCATCGACATCATGGAAATGTATCACGCCATGCAAGAATCCAATAAGATGCTGTCTGAGGAAGACCGCAAAGATGTGGATCAGCGTCGCTTGCAATTCCTTGGGTTTGATATTGCCACCGAGGCGCAATTGGTTAATTACGTCAGATTCCTGATTGATAGCGAAGGC
>ASHK01001144.1 GCA_000695745.1 Vibrio madracius
GCAATGTCTTACCAGTACCTGGAGGACCAACCATCAAAACACCCGTTGGGATCTTACCGCCCAATTTCTGGAATCGGCTTGGATCACGTAGGTAGTCGACGAGTTCTTTAACGTCTTCTTTTGCCTCATCACAACCTGCAACATCGGCAAACGTGGTTTTGATTTGCTCTTCACTCATCATACGAGCTTTGCTCTTACCAAACGACATGGCGCCTTTACCACCGCCGCCTTGCATTTGACGCATGAAGAAAATCCAAACACCAATAAGCAGAATCATTGGGAACCAAGAGATAAAGATAGTGCCTAGCAGGCTTTGTTCTTCTGGTGGTGTCCCTGAAACTTTTACGTTTTGGTTAATTAGGTCATCAAGTAGCTTTTGATCATAAACTGGCATGTAAGTCACAAAGCGACTGCCACCGCCACGGCGAGTAAAGGTTATCTCGCTGTCTTTAAATTGAGCTTCTTGAATCTGGCCATTGCCAACTTCCTGTACGAACGTGGTGTAATCTACCGCTCGGCCATTGCTTTCGCCTGGTCAAAGCTTTGGAATACCGACATCAACACAACGGCGATGACTAACCACAAAATTAAATTCTTTGCCATGTCACTCAAGGTGTCAGCCTCTCGATAACTAATTGTAATTAAAGGTAGGGTACTACAGTTTTTAGGCTGTAGCTACATTGTTAATTTTGTCTTTGTAAACTAATGTTCAGCCTTTGAAACCATTAGCCACAATAAACACCTCACGAGAGCGAGCTCTAGATGAGTCTGGTTTGCGAATCTTCACCACTTTGAAGGCTTCGCGCACCTGTTTGACGTACTCATCAAATCCTTCCCCCTGGAACACTTTCACAACAAAACTGCCGCCAGGTGCCAAAGTTTGATGACACATATCTAATGCTAGTTCAACAAGATACATTGCTCTAGGCTGATCGACAGATAAGTTACCTGCCATGTTAGGAGCCATATCAGACATTACTACGTCGACCATATCCGGTTGGATTCTTTCGAGTAGTGCATTTAGAACCGCTTCTTCTCGAAAATCACCTTGAAGGAAGCTTACACCGGATATTGGATCCATCGGTAATAAATCGCAAGCAATTACCTGCCTTCATCACCAACGACCTTTGCAGCGTATTGAGACCAACCACCAGGAGCAGCGCCTAAGTCAACCACTGTCATCCCAGGTTTCAGTAACTTATCTTTATTTTGAATCTCTTCAATCTTAAAGATAGCACGAGAGCGGTAACCTTTTCTTCTGGCTTCATTCGCATATTTATCATCAAAATGCTCTTTCAGCCAACGACCTGAACTGGCCGAATGTTTTTGCTTACTCATTCAAATTCCACTTCAATAAGGGCATGCCCTCAGAATAAAGTATAGTCTTCGTCATTAGATGGCGTTAAAATACGATTTTTCAACCCTAATAGTAAATAAATTTGGCCGCGTTATGAACCTAAGCACCAAACAAAAGCAGCACCTAAAAGGCCTAGCACACGCACTTAAACCTGTCGTGCTTCTAGGCGCAAATGGACTAACAGAGGCTGTTCTAGCGGAAGTAGAAATCGCTCTTGACCACCACGAACTGATTAAAGTGAAAGTGGCATCAGAAGACCGTGAAACTAAGCTATTGATTATCGACGCGATTGTGCGTGAAACCAAAGCTGAAAAAGTTCAGGTTATCGGTAAGACTCTAGTTCTTTACCGTCAGTCAGAGCAAAAGAAAATCGAACTACCACGCAAGTAATTTGCTCACTGTTTGATTTTTTAGAAACATTTTGTTTCAAAGTGGAAAAGGTCGCAATAGCGGCCTTTTCATTTTTCTTACAGTCGACTTTCTATTGCTCGTACAAAAAAGCCGCCAATGGCGACTTTTGTAAATAACACGGGTTAAAGATAAGCAACTTTATCGATTTCAAAATCTTTTTGGCCACCAGGGTCACAATTGTTACTTCATCGCCTTCCATTTTGCCGATCAATCCACGAGCGATTGGAGAACTTACCGAAATACGACCAGACTTAATGTCCGCTTCATCATCACCTACGATTTGGTAAGTTTGCTCTGCGTCCGTGTTAATATCGATCAGTGTCACTGTTGAACCAAAAATGATCTTGCCAGAGTTATCTAACTTAGTCACATCGATCACTTGAGCAACAGACAGTTTATACTCAATGTCACGAATTTGAGCTTCACAAATCCCCTGCTCTTCGCGCGCTGCATGATATTCTGCATTTTCTTTCAAGTCACCAAGCTCACGAGCTTCCGCAATAGCCTCAGAAATTTGTGGGCGTAGCTTAAGTAGACGATCTAACTCTTCACGTAGCTGTTTTTCGCCACGTACAGTCATTGGAACCTTTTCCATTTTAACAACCTCTTTTCCAAAGCATGCTTTGGACAATAAAACCCTACTCAAGCAAGCCTGAGTACAATTTAAAAAATAACTGGATTAAGCCTAGTGTAATCAAACTGGGTGTACAAATCACTGAAATTCACACGTTCTTTCATTTAATCCAGAAAGCAATCCATCACCCTAAGACTCGCTAGGATGGTGATTGTCCGTGTGTTTCGACGTGAACACTGGCTTTATTCTGCCTTAAGTTCGAGAGCTTACAGGTCAGCAAGACAATATAGCTTAGGTTTCTTGGCAGACGCAAGGTCAACTCGACGAAGTTGAGACTTATATTGTCCACAAATCTTTATGGATTCCCAACGCCAACTTTAATAAAAAACTCATCACTTTATTTGATAATTTATCACTTTATCTCGACTTAATAGGTTGTTAGCCTACATTAAAAATAAGCTCACCTAAATGAACAGATTTATGAACTTTAAATGCTGGCTTGCCACTTTAATGATGCTGCCTTTGTCCTCTTTTGCTGCGAGCCTTGAAGCCACACAGTACTTACCTGACGGAAGCCGCAGTGCGCTACTTTTAGCGCCGTTAAGCTCACCATCTGAAAGTCTGGTCTCTCAACATGTAGATCAGTTTTTCCCTCCTGCCAGCACACTTAAAGTGGTCACTGCGCTTGCTGCAAAACTCCTATTACCTAATGATTTTCGTTTTGAAACGGTATTATCGCATTCTAAAAACACCCTAATTATCCGCTATACAGGCGATCCTACGTTTAGTCGTGAATCCCTAACCACGATGTTAAAAGAAGCGAAAGCCAGCGTCGGCAACAACATCGATACCATCTGGCTTGATGATAGTGCGTTTACCGGATACCAAAGGGCTGTCGGATGGCCATGGGATATTTTAGGTGTTTGCTATAGCGCCCTTCTTCCGCTATTACTCTAGATGGTAACTGTGTCCAGGGTGCACTCTATACCAATAAAGATGGTACGA
>ASHK01001145.1 GCA_000695745.1 Vibrio madracius
TAGAGCATTCATTTGCTAGAGCGAGAGAAGGTGCAAGCAGCGAAGTGGCGATTAACAGTCCTTTAACACTGATGTTCATATTCAAACCTTATTTTCACGTTGTTGTTGTAATCATGCTAGCTATTGCACGTGACGTGCCAATAATTTATTTATTATTATTCAATAACTTAAAAACCACGCACTCACCGAACCAACAAAATGGGTCAAAAGTGTCCAAAACCAAAGTCGACGTTTGAGTCAGTTTTGTCCCATACGCCTGCTTTGCTACAGACCACACTTTGCCACGCGCAAAGTTGAGTAGATCAACACAACTAAAAAGGCCCGAAGGCCTTTTTTAGACCTTCACTAATCTAGGACTCGGTATCCATACAGTTAGCGTAATACGTCACTGTTGCAGGCCAGTCGCTAAATACCCCTAACACACCGACGTCTTTTGCTAGAACATCTAACATGACCATCATATCACCATCTTTTGTGATCGCCGGTTTCACTGTTTGATAGTACCAACCACCACCCTTGTTCAGCGGCCCTGAACGTTCCAACGTCCAAGCGATAATGTCTAAGTCTGCTTGCTTGGCTAATTTTGCATAGTCAGACGCAACTATTTGTCCTTTGTCATCGAGTTGAACTAGCGCGAACAATGGTGGAGCAATAATATTCACCCCTTGTTTGTGAAGATCTTTCATGTTTTCTAGAGAAGCAACAAAATCTTTCTGTTCGTAAACACGATCATCAAGATATACCGCTTGCTCACCAAACTCTGGTGCATTGGCAATCCAATATTTCACGTCATCTAAGTTAAACGATTGAACGTAGGTATCAGAAGGCTCAAAGCCCGCCGCTTTCAACTCATCAATCAGTTTTTGCGCGTACATGTCTTGGCTAAAACCATCAAACGGCATGTCAACCGCTGCCGATTTTAGCTCTGGTGTGACTTTCACCCCATGTTTCTTAAATAGGGCGGCACTCTCGGCGTGGGTCATTAAGGTACCGCTTTGTGCATATAGATCCGTTCTCCAACTTGGCGTTCCCTGCATGTATTCTTCAATAGTAGTCGCTTTCGGGTTAGCGCCATCCATTTTACCTTTCAGACGCTTAAACTCCGCCAGAGTAAAGTCTGATGTTCGGCACTCAACTTGGGCGTCTTTACCGGTAGATGGATCAGCTGGCTGGAAAGGGATGGTGCATTTTTTCGCAAGATCTGGGTGTGCTAATACATCGGTCGTAGTGTGTAAGTCGCTTTGAGAGTGACGACAAACTAACTGTTTGTCTTTCGTGAAGGTAACATCGCATTCCAGTACACCCGCGCCCATCTCAATCGCTGCGAGATAAGATTCTTTTGTATGCTCCGGAAATTGCATCGCCGCACCGCGGTGACCAATAGAGAAATCACTGCGCTCAAAGGAGGCATTACTGCAACTCAGTAGCTTGTCTTTGAGGGGGCCATCATCCATGCTGTTGACCAGATAAGCCGGTCTTGGCCCTAGATTAGCCGGTTCATCAGCCCAAACATTGGCTGAACTAACCGCCATTATGATCC
>ASHK01001146.1 GCA_000695745.1 Vibrio madracius
CCCCCATCACTTACCCGTTTTGCATGACCGGGGTATTGCTTTTTCATGGTCACGACTGCCATGCGATATGAGCAACCTTCCGGTGGAAGATAGAAATCTTCTATTTCAGGAAACTGCTTTTGTAAGATTGGCACAAAAACTTCGTTAAGCGCCACACCCAATACGGCCGGCTCATCAGGTGGGCGACCTGTATATGTGCTGTGATAGATAGGGTTTTGACGCATAGTAACGTGAGTAATGGTAAACACATGGTGTTTTTCTACTTCGTTGTAGTATCCCGTGTGATCACCGTAAGGTCCCTCGTCAGCAAACTCATTCGGGTCAATGTAACCTTCAAGAACGATCTCTGCACTCGCTGGCACTTCCAAATCGTTACTGATGGATTTGACCACTTCGGTTTTTTCACCCCGTAATAAGCCAGCAAACGCATATTCCGATAACGTATCTGGCACTGGGGTTACCGCCCCTAAGATAGTGGCGGGATCAGCACCAAAAGCAACCGATACAGGAAAAGGTTTACCCGGGTTGCTTTCCATCCAATCACGTAGATCTAATGCGCCACCTCGGTGAGCAAGCCAGCGCATGATGATTTTATTCTTAGCGATCTTCTGCTGACGATAGATACCTAGGTTTTGTCGCTTCTTATTGGGTCCTCTCGTTACCGTCAGCCCCAGGTAAGAAGTGGCGCAACATCGTCTGGCCAACAGCTCATCACTGGAATTTTATCAAGATCGACTTCTTCACCTTGCCAAACTATTTCTTGGCACTTTGCCTTGCGCAATCTTTTGACGGGCATATTGAGGACTTGTTTAAAGACTGGAATCTTATCGATCGCATCTTTAAATCCTCTCGGTGGCTCAGGCTCTTTTAGGTAAGCCAATAACTTACCCACTTCACGAAGCTCAGAGACCTGCTTACGCCCCATACCAATAGCGACTCGTTCAGAAGTACCAAACAAATTGGTTAGCACAGGAACATCGTAACCAATTGGGTTTTCGAACAATAATGCCGGACCACCAGCTCGCAATGTGCGGTCACTGATCTCCGTCATTTCATAGTCTGGGTCAACAGGGTGAGAAATGCGTTTAAGTAGCCCTTGGTTTTCCAAGTGCTGAATAAAATCTCTTAAATCCTTAAAATTCATAGGGGTAACATCGCCTTGAAAGATGCTCGCATTATATACGCAAACCCACCTATGAGTGAAATTTGCACGTCAAACAATGGATGATACTAGTTGGACAAAGCCTGCATAATCAGACTCGTTTTTACTTGATTGTTTGATGAAACCACATCTCTAACCCAACCACTATGGCCATTTTGCGCTAATTGAGTCGCAACGAAGCTGGCATCGTCAACACTTGTCATACGAGCAACCAAAAACTGTTTTACGTTCTCAGGTAACGGGTTAATACTGGCCAGTTCTGTAATGGCTTGTTGTTTTAAACTAGGATTACGAGACGCAAGCATGATCTGTTGCATCGCGAAAGGCGATTTCACCTGAGCCAAACGTTCTAGTTCAGCTTGACTGTGATAGTCCGCGCGCATTTTCCATAGCAGCTCATACAACTTTTCATCCTGATTAACTTGCGCCATACGTACTAACACGCGAGTTGAAGGTAACCACTCGGTAATCGTTGCCTCTGTCAGTTGTTTGGTCAAATAGGCATTGGCTTCTAATGACAGACTATCAAATTCACGAACCAATAAATCTTCCCGTATTTGCCTGTCGTAATCCGTTCCCTGTGATAGCCAATCTCGCAGCACAAGATCTTCCCTTTCAACTTGCAATATAAATTCGAGAGTTTTTTGGTCACTGTTCCAACTTTTTATCAGGCGAGCAGAGATAGCGGGATAATTAAACGCAGGTATTGAAAATTCATAACCATCACCACGTTCCAACATGGTATAGGTCGTAGGGAGCGATTTT
>ASHK01001147.1 GCA_000695745.1 Vibrio madracius
TCTAGCCTCCTATGACAACTTTGTATCCATGCGCTTCGACATGGCGCTGAATCGCATCAACTTCTTGTTTTGTCGGTATGGGGACATCCTTCATGGTGTAATGCATCCCCAATGTATCGTATTTACTTGAGCCAAATTGATGAAATGGCAGTAGATGAATCTCCCCAATGTGGTAAGGGCGATAAAGCTAAGTACCCTATCAACGTTGATAAGATCTAGGGTGTAACCTGGTATCAACGGTAATCGAGGAATGACCTTGCAAGGGTGTTCATAAGCGCCGTAAAACTGGACAGTACTTTGTCTAGGTTAATGCCGATGACCTCTTTAGCTCTGGTTTCATCCATCATTTTGAAATCAAACAAGATTTCATCGCAATACTGCGCCATTTCGCCAAGCTGTTTGCTGTTACCGTGTCCTGACGTTTCAATGGCTGTTTTGTATCCAAGCGTTTTCAATTGCTTTAGTAGCTCGATACAAAATCGACCGTGCACCAGAATCTCACCACCAGATAGCGTGACGCCGCCCCCGGATGTTTGATAGAACACATCGTCTTTAGCGATTTCTTTTAGCAACTCATCTACGGTGACGTCATAACCGACTTGTTCAAAAGCGCCGCTAGGACATTCATCCACATCCTGCTCGCATACATCACAATGCAAACACTTTGCTTCCCTACGAATATTCACTAAATCGATCGAACGTGATTCTGGATTAGCACACCAAGGGCACTTCAGAGGACAGCCCTTAAAAAATACTACTGTGCGAATACCGTCACCGTCATTTAGCGAATATCGTTGAATGTTAAATACGCGCGCTTTAAGTTGGGAAGCAACTAGCTCCCCAGACTCTGAACCCAGTATTTCACTCGCTTGACAATCACAGCTCATGAGCGGTTCTTCGGATAATGTCATCTTGAATTTCTTTCGACAGTTCCACAAAGAAAGCACTGTAGCCAGCAACTCGAACCACTAATCCAGCGTAATCTTCGGGCTCTTCTTGCGCCTTACGTAGCGTTTCTGCATTTAACACATTGAACTGGATGTGCTGCAATTTGAGCTTCATAAATGCCCTTAAGAAGTCACCTAATTTGGTGATGCCTTGCTCACCCTCCAAAGTGGATGGTGTGAACTTCACATTGAGCAAGCTGCCATTGGACAGTAAATAATTATCCAGCTTACTGACCGATTTCAGCACCGCTGTAGGTCCATGTTGATCTTTACCTAGCATCGGAGATAGACCGCCATCCGCTAGCTGCTCCCCTGCTAATCGTCCATCTGGTGTCGCTCCAACCACAGCACCAAGAGGAACGT
>ASHK01001148.1 GCA_000695745.1 Vibrio madracius
AAACATCAATTGGTCGCCGTAGATATGGTTAATACGACCTTCTAGACCCAGTGAGAATAGCTCAGTGGCGTGGAAGCGACCATAGACGCTACCCATCCAGCGGTCAATTTCACCCACATTTAAATAACCAGCTTTACCACCAATTTCTAGTTGTGGACCTAACCATTGACGTACACCTAGGTTAACTTCCATACCGGTGTCTGTTTTGTGATGGTCGCCACTGTCGTGGATGTGTGCAAGCATTTCACCAGTAAAGTCTGCCCAGTTGTTGACAGGAGCGTGGAAACCGACACCACCAGAGAAGTCGTAGTCGCCTTCAAATCGAGAATCAATACTACCCACAATATGTGCATTAGGGTGGATTGATTTGCTAATCGCAGCGCCAAATGTCATTGGGCTTGCACCAATTCGAGCTTCAGCATAATCGTAGTTGAAGTTGCTCATTGTAGCTCGAGTTTCGTCTTGGTTTGCAAACGCCTGCTGAGACGTAATTACCATCAGAGCGGCTAATAGAGTTTTGCGCATAGTGTCTCTAAACCTTGTTGTTGAAATTTATTCCTTGCCCATAAAAAGCTCGCGCGTCGCATGAAGCTTATGGCGACAATCATTATTACGGGTATGATAATCCAAATTGTTATTGATTCACCAACAAAAAGTGTCTTTAACGGGTCAAATTCCCAAAAATTTACATTGTCATACAGTTTTCAATCAAAACGTCCGCGTAATGTAAGCAATTAGTAACAGAAAACAGACTAATGGCTCCAAAACAATTTCTCTAACTACAGACGGTTATGAAGAAAGAGTTCACAGAAATGATAGTTGGCGTCAAAGTCGTTTACTCACCAAAACTCATTCTATTATCCGCCATGGCTTTGAAAATCCGCTCGGTATCTAAAACTCGTCCCCATGGCGCAAGATTTTTTTCATTGTTAATCATATAGTCCGTGAGTTGCTGTTTAACGACGTCTCGCAACTGTTCGCCTTTCCACGGTTTGCTGATGTAAAAGTCAAGACAGGCATGATTGACCGCTTCAATGGTATCTTCGTGTCCTGCTTGTCCGGTTAGCAGCACTTTTCGGCAATGTTTGCACGCCTCATCCTCGCTAAGCTCAATCAGGAAACTCACACCCGTTTGCTCAGGCATAATATGGTCACAAAGAATGAGCGCAAGCTTTGTGCCGTCCAACGCATGCTCGCGTATGACCTCTTTCGCTTCATCGACGGACTCAGCACCTTCGACAATAAAATGTTCTTCGTATTCATCGAGATCTTGAAGAACGCTATCTAGTACTTCTCGTTCATCATCGACACATAAGATTAGGTATTCACTCATAGTAATACTCCCTATAATTTGTCATCGCTGCCGATAGGTATCAGTACGGACATATTGGTGTAAGAACCAACAGCTGAGTCGACTTCTATCCACCCTTTGTGCTGATTCAATATTTGTTGGCAAACCGACAACCCGATCCCCAGACCAAAATTGCCTTCTTTTTTCGTGGTGTAATTCAGCTCAAATATCGAGTCGATCTGTTCTTTAGGTATCCCTGCGCCATTATCGATAAACTGATAAATGTTATATAAAGCGCCATTGCGCGTGACACAATCCGTACGAATGGTAAGCTGACCTTTTGCGGAAGGGCGTCTAGCGCATTAGAGATCAGATTGGTCCAAACTTGTTGCAACGCAATTGGTTTGCAAAGAACTGGCTTTAGATCGCCATACTCTTTGATCAATGTATGTCTTTTCAGGCGGTTTCGAAAATCACTAGTGTATCTTCAATACCTTCATGCAGGTCTACGCACTCATAGGATTCATTGTCGGGCCTCGCGTATCCTTTTAAGCTTTTCACCATGTCAGCAATGCGTTGGGCGCAAACTTGAATAGAGCGCAAAGTTGACCCTGTGACCTGAAAGTTTTCCAGCTTATCGAGTTCAGTTGCCAGTTTCTCGGTGGATGTCATTGCCTGAGCAATGAGCTGCTGATTATCTTGTAAATTAAGGTTAACCAGTCGTTTGGCCAGTCGACGTTCCTTCAGAGTGAGTTGTAATTTTTTGGTTCGCGCTCTTATCTCCGAAGTCGAGAGCGGCGAAGAGTGGCGCGCTTGTTCGAGAACGTGTAATCCAAGCTCGAGGTAGAGCTGATGATTCTGTTGGAGGATGGTCATCGATTTTCTCAGAGACCGTCTCTGCTCCTCGCAGAATGGCAGACACGGGATTATTAAGCTCATGGGCAACGCCCGCGACCAATTGACCCAACATAGCCATTTTTTCTTGTTCGATTAATTGCTGATGAGCAGATTCTAGAGACTCAAGCGTCTTTTGAAGCTCCAACTTAGTATTGATACTGCGTTGTAACCGTCGGTTAAAATGGCGCAGTAGCAAGTTTGTAAAAAGAGGCAAAAGGTCGGTGTTGGAGTGCATGACTTGAGTAAAGACTTTTCTGTCTAGTTTGATTACCTGAGTATCGGTCAGTGTCATCGCCGTAGAAAAGGAACACTCGCCGGTGACAAACGACATGCCACCGACAATACCGCCTCGGCTATGACGAACGACTTCTCGTTGTTGTCCCAACTCGTCTTTCTTGTACAGCGTGACTTGACCCTCGACAATGAACCACAAAAATTCGTTAGCTTGTCCTTCAATCGTCAATAAGTGTTCTGGGGAGTATTCTCTAACCGCGCGAGTTTCATCTTTTCTGCAAAAATCCTAACAGTGATTCGATCACTTGAGCTGCCAGTTCTTTATCTGACAGTTCATGAAAGTCGTGAATAAAGCTTGCGCGATAGGAGTGCATCTTCTGATCAATATGAGCACGCAGGATTTTTTGTTGGTCTAACACCTTGCCATAATGAAGGAGATTATCTTTCTCATGAGTGATAACAAATTGAGTGAGCTCTTTGACAACGGTTTTATGAAGCTCTTTTTGTTCTAAGGGAGGGTAAGACAGTGATCCAATCGGCCTTCATTGACGGCGTTTAAAATAGCGTGAACGTCTTGATAGTTCGTTCGGCTGACGAGAACTTTCCTTGCAGACTGGGCATGAATGGTTTGCTCTAGTTGAATGAGAAATTCACCACCATCAAAAAGTCGGCTGTGTCTGGCGATCACCATTGCCAACTTCTGTCCTTGTGCACCGATATAACGCAGCAGTTCGTGGCCTTCGCTAATGGAGGTGACAAGATGAATATCGAAATGTGACTGATACAGGGATAACTCGGTATCCAGAGTATCCAAGTTAATCAGATCATTGTCTAAACAGAGTACGGCGTATTGATTTCGCTTTGTCATGAACTTGCGCTATTCGATTCCCTCTACATTGATTTTAATATATCAATAAAAAGCATAGGGTTATGAGAACTAGGTATGAGATTGGAGATCCTACCGACTTGAGTTAGACTGAATGAAATATACTTCACAAAAAGTGTTAAAAACTCTATGAATCAATTAAAGAAATATGGCGCGATAGGTGGTGCGGTAGCGCTTGTTTTATGTTGGCCTTTGGCTGTTGGGCAGATCGGACAACAAGTTGTTGAAGATGGTGTAGAGCAACTAAACAATGAAGGTATCCGTGCTGAGGTGGTGAGTTACGATCGAAGTTATCTGTCTTCTGTTGCCGAAACTCGTTATCAAGTTGAAGACCTTGTCCTGAAAGAGCAACTGGAAGTGGATGGCTTGCCGACAGAGATTGTCGTCAAAAGTGAGATTAGCCACGGCTTATTTAGCTTAACCGCCAACTCTCAAATTACCAATTTTCCAGACTTTCCGCTGACACTGAAAACAGTGACGCAGTTAAATGGTAATACTGAGTTTGAACTTGCGCTTGGCAGTTGGAGCTATCAGGACCAAGAACAAAAGGTCAGTATGTCAATTTCACCAGCTGTCGCAACAGGGACGGCTACGGTCCTAGGTCAATTGACGTTCAACGCTAACATCCCTTCTATTCAGCTGGATTTCGAGAATGGTGAGCAGCTTACCTTTAAGCGATTTATCCGCCAATGGTGTCGGCAAGAAAGAGCAGGGCTTTTGGCTTGGCGAACAGAACATGGCACTAAAGAACTTTCGTATTCTTGATGATACTCATTCGAGCTTGTTAAATATTGATGACCTAGGTTATACCTTTAAGTCGTCGTTTGATACAGAAGCTGACCGCATTGATACTCAACACATATTCAGTATCAATAAGATGACGTATCCACAAGGTGGTGAGTTGAGTGATCTTAATGTCGACTTTGCGTTGACAGCGCTCGACCGCAAGGCGTTTGAGGGTTTGGTCGATATTTATCAATCTAACCCAACCATTGCTCAAGCGGATATTAATACCTTAGCGCCCCTTATTGAGACGCTGTTCTCGCGCGGTTTCAACATCGCAATGAACGACATGCACTTCAAGGTGGCCGAAGAGGAATTTAAATCTCATTGGTTGTTAGCGGTACCCGAAGGCACGGTAAATGTATCGCGTGACCCAAGCATCGTGTTACCTGCACTGACAGGTAACATGGACGCGTACATGTCTCAAGGCATGGCGAATGAGAATCCAATGCTTGCTCAAGGGATTGACGAATTAGTGGTGATGGAAATGGTGACAGAGCAAGATGCCGGTTATCAAATGAGGCCGATATCGAAGACGGTCAGCTGGTATTTGCCAATGGTCAGAAAATTCCTCTTGTTGCGCTGTTTTTACCGTTATTAATGGGTCAATCTATGGGGCAATAATCGCTCTGAGAGTACAAATTATACTCGTGATTGGAAA
>ASHK01001149.1 GCA_000695745.1 Vibrio madracius
CTACTTGAACTCAGAAGAAAATGTACGTCGTTGTCGTTTTGTCATTGAACACCTCATTTATGGTGGAGACTTTACCACCTAATTTGGTGTCCGGGATCATTAAACCACTACAATCAATGACAAAATGTGGGTGCTTTTCGCCCTCTTTTTTGCCGCACTTACCTTTTCAGCGGTTGGTCGTTACCAAGACAGCATCTCAAGTGCCGAGCAGCAAGCCATCACTAATGCTGAAGCCAAGCTCTCTGGKTATTTAGAAGCGAGCGCAGCGTTAAAACACACAGACTTTTTGAAAAGCGTCAACGTAGTGAAGTCTTCCGGCCAATCCTCCTCGATTGACAATGGTATGGTAACTGCAACAGCAAGAGGAATGGACGGTACGATGTACAGCCTGACCACATCTGCCCTAATGCAAATCGACAATGCGAAGTCTGAGGCGCTTACCTCTTTAGCCCTCACTTATCTTTGGCTTGTGCCATTTGCAATCTTTAGCTATTGGTTAGCCACATTCCTAGGTGGTGCGCTATTTACCCTATACTCTACACTCAGAAAATTGCTGAAGGGGATCTGACCTCTCGACTTAACTTTGTCGCTGGTCGAGATGAGTTTGGGACAATTGGTGTAGCGCTCGATCGCGCAATGGATACCTTAACTGAGCTTGTCACCACAGTAAAATCATCAGCCACGAGTCTTGAAGAAACCGCTTCTTCCTTCCAACAAGAAATGGCAAAGAGTAATAATCAGATCAGCAATCAATATGCTTCTCTCGATTCCGTTGCCACAGCAATGGAGCAAATGACAGCCTCTGCCCAAGAGGTCTCCAACATTTCGCGTCAATCAAATGAACAAGCCGAAGAGGATACCAAGCAAGTTGAGATAAGCTATCAGCGCGTTCAGCAAGCGATTAACGACATTAATCAATTGTCAGCCTATATTGAAGAGGCCTCTCATTCTGTGTCCGCGTTAACAGACAACACAACTCAAATCAACGAAGTTATCACCACCATCAATGCCATCTCTGAGCAAACTAACCTACTGGCTTTAAATGCTGCCATTGAAGCGGCACGAGCGGGTGAGCAAGGTCGCGGTTTTGCTGTTGTTGCTGACGAGGTTCGTACTCTGGCAGGAAGAACCCAAACTGCGACAGTTGAAATTCAAGCGATGATTGAAAAGCTCCAGTCGGAGAGCCAAAACATTGCGGCTATTACCCAACAAACTGTTGAACAAGCTGAATCAAGCAGTGCTTTGATCGCAGAAATTGGTCACGATGTGAACTCAATCGCTGACTCATCTCGTGCAGTCATGGATATGAGTACACAGATTTCCACCTCCGCAGCGGAGCAAAGCGCTGTTGCGGCCGAAATAGCAGCAGAGTTAAGTGATATTCGTATCCAGTCTGGGACCATTCGCGAGTGGCAGAACAAAGTGAAGTTGGCGTGACAAACTTAACCAAAGCGAGCAAAACGTTGGGTGAAGTACTCACTCGGTATCGCACCTAATTCATACTCAGCATGACTCGTTGAGTTCCTCGACAAAAAGCCAGCATAATGAAGTGACCCCATAAAGTTGGACATTTCTGTCAAGCGGCTTGTAAGGCCTGATTTCGATATTCCCTCGGAGTCAGGCCTTTTAATTTCACCTTGATGCGTTTCGTATTGTA
>ASHK01001150.1 GCA_000695745.1 Vibrio madracius
GTTGGTAAACTCAGAAAAAACGCAAGAACCAGTCCCCGTCAATCTTGACGGCGCGTATTGTAGCAGCCATGAAAGTTGCTTATCAACCTCTGGATACAGCATTCGAACAATTTTTTCGCAATCGTTTACGTAAGGGCGTCCAAAAGCGTTGATAATGCTCGCTTTGGCGTGTTTCTGGTTAACTCTGGATGGGTGAATATATCGACAGTAGCAATGCTCACTTTTGGTTTGATAACGAGGTAGTATTGTTCTTTAGGGTGGGCTTGAGACAATTTCTCACCTACGCCTTCTGCAAAAGCGGCAAAGCCGCGCACAAAAACAGGGACGTCAGCGCCCAATGTCAAACCAATCTCAGCCAGCTCGTCAAACGTCAGTTCGGTTTGCCAGAGAAAATTCAATGCGACCAATGCCGTCGCGGCATTAGAAGAACCACCACCAATACCGCCGCCCATAGGAAGAATCTTATTAACCTCAATATGTGCCCATAAGGACAGTTGGCTTGGTTTTGCAGTGCCGTCGCGGCTTTCCAGATCAAATTATCTTGCGTAGCAACACCTCGATATCTGGGGATAAGGTGATTTGGCCGCTAGCATTGGCCGTAATCGTTAATTCATCACACAGATCGATGAATTGAAATAAAGTTTGCAGTTCGTGATAGCCATTTTCTTGGCGACCAGTGATGTAGAGAAATAGGTTAAGCTTGGCCGGACTAGGCCATGATGTTGTTTCGGCGATCATTGTTTGCTGTGTCACTGTTTTATTGTCCATTTCGATACGACAAGGTTGAGCTTGGTGTCACCTTGCACTAATTGCATACGAGTCGGCATTGGTAATGAACGTTCTGAGTCTTCAATTGTAAAGCTACGGTATTCATTGTAATCAAGGTTCCAAGCTTTATTGGCAAGACGTTTTTGTAAGCTTCCAACGGTATTGAACTGGTTTAGCTGATACTTATCGGCGTTAGTCGGTAGCCCGACGAGCCAATTACTTAATTGCTCAATAGGAATATTGAGTCCAGTCAGTTGTTCAATGAGCGTGTTAACGTCTTTACCCGACAACGTTTGTCCATCATAGGTTTCAATAAAAGAACCGTTGGGTGTGGAAGTAAGATTAAACACGGTTTGTCCGAGAAAAGTGGTCAGACGGACTTGAGTGAAGTTCTCGGAACGGGTCCAATGAAAATTGAGAGTTTGGCGCTGATCGGGGGAAATATAGCCCAGTTTGCCGTTGGCAGTATATTGAGTAAGAGATTCAAGCTGCGCTTTATGCGCCTGCCATTCAACACTCTTCGGCTCTGGAGGTAGGCTACTGCAACCGAATAAAAATAATGCCGCAAGATAACAAAAAAGACGTCGCTGAAGTTTGTACATAGGAAACTACTTACATGATGGATTATTGTGCAAATTCAATACAATATTGAGAGACTATAGCATCAATCCCACAAACTCAGGAAAACATATTGGCAAGAGACTTTCAATAAATGGTGCCATCAAGTAAAATTCTGGCCTATTTGTCAAATCTGTATCAGAGAATTCGCGTTACATGTCATTGCTTGCTATTGGTATTAACCACAATACAGCGTCAGTGGATCTGAGAGAAAAGGTGGCGTTTCCACCTGAGAAACTCAACAGGGCACTGAATGAGCTAAGAGAAAATACCAAAGTGAATGGCTCTGTGATTCTATCAACGTGCAACCGTACTGAAATCTATTGTGATACGGGCGATTCCAACAAATCTCAACTGATTGATTGGTTGATTCGTTTCCATAACGTTCCTGCGGAAGAGCTCAAGCCATCGCTGTATGTCTACGAAGAACAGGCAGCAATCAAGCACCTAATGCGTGTGTCTTGCGGTTTGGACTCACTGGTACTTGGTGAGCCACAGATACT
Organism: Vibrio madracius; assembly: GCA_000695745.1. Taxonomy (GTDB): domain Bacteria; phylum Pseudomonadota; class Gammaproteobacteria; order Enterobacterales; family Vibrionaceae; genus Vibrio; species Vibrio madracius. The sequence goes on from ASHK01001150.1 coordinate 1,890, forward strand.
TGGTCAGGTCAAACAAGCGTACAGTGATGCTCGTGAGCATCAATCCGTAGAAGGCGGCATTGAAAAGCTATTTCAAAAGACCTTTTCGGTTGCTAAGCGAGTTCGTACTGAGACCGAAATTGGTGGTAGTGCCGTTTCAGTGGCTTATGCGGCCTGTACTTTAGCAAGACAGATTTTTGAATCGATTGCCGATTCGACT
>ASHK01001151.1 GCA_000695745.1 Vibrio madracius
CCCTGTTGGACAGATATTCGAATAGTAGGTAGTAACTCGGAAATCAACGTTGTCACAAGGATAAAGTGGCAGCGACAAAGCAGGACCATTAGAAGGAACCGTCAATGCGTGGTTACCGTAAGGACCGGTGTTCGCAAGGAACTCCATATCGATAGCGGTTAGCTTACCGTCTTTCGTTGCCCTAGTTTTACCGTGACTTTTGCAACGTGACGAGTCGAGTTACAAATGAACTCTTCTTCACGAGTATGGTGGAAATAGACCGGACGCCCGTGGTATACGTTGCCCAAGCACACACGTCTTCAAGAAGGATGTCTTGTTTTGAACCGTAACCGCCACCAACACGTTCTTTGACGATGTGAACTTTGTTCTGTTTTACATTCAAGATCTTGGCAACTTGGCGACGCACGTGCCAAGGCACTTGTGTAGAGTCATGCATGATGATGCGATCGCCATCCATGTAGCTGTAACAAATATGCGTTTCAACAGGCAATTGCTGTACCTGCTTTGACTCATAGGTACGTTCAATAATCACGTCGCTTCCGCAAAGCCTTTGTCTAGATCGCCAATATGTCCACGTACCCCAGCAGCAATGTTTTTTCTTGGCTCACAGCCAATTGGGAAGTTGACAATCAACTTACCTTCACGAGGGTCAGCATTCGCATTTTGTTGCTCTAAGTCGTCTGGTGCCCCTACTCCATATTCGATAGGTTCGTTATGAACAATAGGTGCATCTGGCGCACGCGCTTCATCGATACTCATTACCGGTTTGAGTACGTCGTACTCAACATCGATAAATGTTAGCGCTTGGTTAGCAATGTCCACAGATTCGGCAACGACAGCAGCAACACGGTCACCTACGTGGCGCATCTTTTGACCGAACATACGTCGGTCCAACGGAGAAGGCTCGGGCGCGCTTTGACCACCTGGTGTATATGGGACATCTGGCAGTTACGATAAGTAATAACACTCACCACCCCAGGCAGTGCTTCTGCTTTAGACACGTCTAAATGCGTGATCCATGCGTGAGCGTGTGGACTGCGTAGCATTTTAATGACACATGCATTGGCAGGAATGCGGTCTTCTACGTAGCAAGGCTTGGCTTGCACCATTTTTGCCGAGTCGATTTTTGGACAGTTCTTACCAACGATGTCCAAATCATCTCTAAACTCTGGTGCGAACATCTCTGAATATTGAGGATCAGCTTTGCGCTTAACGGCTAATTCAACCACTTCATAGAATTGCTGATAACCTGCATCACGGCTAAACAAACCAGACAAGGCATCGTCGATCTCTTCACGTGTAGGCTGTTGAATACGCTCCAACAAATCTGTCAACAGTAATGCCAAGGCTGGGTCGTTATATCCCGACTGAACGACGCCGACATCGATCATCGCTTGCTGAACTAAGCTGAGTTGATTCCAAGAAGACAGCGCTTCTGCCGTTTTGACCTCAGCACCTTCTAACTG
>ASHK01001152.1 GCA_000695745.1 Vibrio madracius
ACAGCAACAGCAACAGCAACAGCAACAGCAACAGCAACAGCAACAGCAACAGCAACAGCAACAGCAACAGCAACAAAATGCTGACGCCGGCTCGAGAGCAAGTCAACAACAATCGCAACCTAAATCCGGCGACAACAAAGATAGTTCAGCTGACAAAAACACTTCCTCAGACTCTGAACAGTCGTCGAATCAAACGAAACAAGAGCGTGGCGATAGCAATAAAGAAGCTCAACCTCAGTCGTCAAAGCCGTCTCCGGAACATGACAATGCGACTGCAGAAAAAAACTCAAGTATGGAATCCAAAGGTCAACCGTCGCAGTCACCTGTTGAGTATTCGAAAACTCAACAAGCTCAGGAAACCAACCAACAAAATGTCGATCCTGATCTGAGAAAGCTTGAGCAAATTGAAAGCGTACGTGACCCTAGTTATTTACTACGTGCACAAATGTTGCTGCAATCGAAAAATAAAGAAGTCCCTACTTCAACAGGGAAAAATTGGATAACCGCAATGAAGAACATAAAATCATTAACCTTAGCGCTACTCGCCATTGTTAGTTCTATAGCTAGTTTCCCATCCTGGGCACTGAATGTAACGGCAAGCGTGAACAAAACCCATGTCAGTAAGGATGAAGTCATTCAATTAAAGATCGTTGCCGACCAAAAGATTGACGGTAACAAGGTGGACTTCAGTCAGCTTTCAAAAGATTTCTATCTTGGTCGACCGAATTTTAGCTCTTCCGTCAATATATTGAATGGCACTCGCTCTGATAGCAGTATTTGGACAGTGGCCATCGCCCCACAACGAATTGGCAAATTGGTGATTCCTAGTTTTGATGTCGATGGTGTTGCCACCGCCCCTATCACATTGAATGTCACGATCGATGAGCAGACGCCGACAACCAAAGACATGATTGAGGTTCGTACCCAGTTGAGTAAATCCGAGTTATATCCGAAAGAAAGTGCGTTACTTGACACTCGAATCATTGTTAAAGTCGACCCGCGTTTGCTTCAGAACCCTAACTTGACCTCGCCTCAAGCAGCGGGCTTAGAGATTCAAGCACTAGGAGAGCCTAAGCAATATCAGGCAGTACTTGATGGCATGGAAGTGATGATCATCGACCAGTCATTCAGAGTCACCGCCACGCATAGTGGCCAGTTCGCCATTAAGGCTCCTACACTTACCGGTGGCGTTCTTTATGGGAATAACCGAAATGGAACAACAAAAATC
>ASHK01001153.1 GCA_000695745.1 Vibrio madracius
TTACTTCACAGTGCGTTTTATGAAATTCCCTTTTTCAAGGGAATGACGTAGAGAGTGGTCATTGCACATCGCTTAATGATATGACCCTGCTACTTACCGTTTACAATCGCCAAATACTCAGCCACACCTTCGGCCACAGTCTTAAACTCAACATCACAACCAGCGGCACGTAAGTTAGTTAAATCAGCTTCCGTGAACTCTTGATAAGCGCCTTTCAAATGGTCCGGGAACGGAATATTCTCAATCTCACCTTTACCGTAATGCTTAATTGCCGCTTCAGCGATAGCTTCAAAAGTTTCAGCTTTACCCGTACCGCAGTTAAAAATGCCCGAAACGCCATTTTCCATAAACCACAGATTGACTTTAGCTACGTCACCAACATAAACAAAGTCGCGCTTAAACTGGGCACTACCTTCAAATAATTTAGGGTTCTCACCTGCGTTCATTTGATTATTTAAATGGAATGCCACAGAAGCCATACTGCCTTTGTGCTGTTCACGTGGGCCATAAACATTGAAGTAACGGAATCCGGTAATTTGCGACAGTTTTTCACCATGAGCTTCAGCGTCGGCGGTTAGACGGCGAACATAGTTATCAAACTGCTGCTTAGAGTAACCATAAACGTTCAATGCACCTTCGTATTGGCGCTCTTCTTTAAATACTGTGGTTTCACCGTATGTTGCTGCAGAAGAAGCATATAGGAACGGAATTTCACGATCTAAACAGTAATGCAGTAACTCTTTTGAATACTCATAGTTGTTTAGCATGACATACTTGCCGTCCCATTCAGTCGTTGCTGAACAAGCGCCTTCGTGGAATACCGCTTCGATAGGTCCAAAATCATCGCCAGCCATAACTTGCGTTAAAAAGTCATCGCGATCCATATAGTCAGTAATATCAAGGTCAACCAAGTTTTTGAACTTACGTCCATTTTTAAGGTTGTCGACTACAAGAATATCATTTAAGCCTGCTTCGTTAAGCGCTTTGATAATGTTGCTGCCAATCATGCCAGCGCCGCCAGTTACAATGATCATAAAACGGTTCCATTTGAATAGGATAATTCAACGAGTATATAAGATTTCCACTTAGCTTCAAAGCAAAGTGAACTAAGTTCTCAGAAAGTCCCAGAGTAAGAATTAACGCTTTTCCAAAACATGTTGGCGTAGGTTCGACTCTGAGACTGATAATGGTTTGGTTT
>ASHK01001154.1 GCA_000695745.1 Vibrio madracius
AACGTTAGTTGCTTCAAACTGTATATAGGCTCGTAGTTTTTCTTAAGCCTACTTTGGCACCTTCAATAATCGCGTTACCTTGTAGCGCGTTTTTGCCAGCTGCGCACAACTGAATAGCGCCAAAGACCACGAATTCCAAAATATCCTGCAACAGAAGAAACGATAGCGCATATCGCACATCCTAGAAGGAAAGGAGGCCCAATCGTGCTCATTTGTTCTGATAAATATTGCCAAGACAGTTCAAAGTGGAACGGCTGCGGCGGCGTATTTAGGCAAAAGGCTCCGAGCTTGTAGGCGAAGTAGAAAAGTACCGGCATGGTCACGGGATTACTGATCCAAACAAGTGCAACGGACAGCGGTAAATTGACGCCAAACATAATGGCAAGTCCAGCAGCCATGATCATTTGGCTTGGAAGAGGGACGAAAGCCATAAATAAACCAACGGCGAAAGCACCTGCCGCTGAGCGTCGGTTTAAACACCATAAGTTTGGGTTATAGAGGACATTGCCGAACACTTTCAATGCCTTTTGTCGTTTGATCATCTCGTGATCTGGCATGAAACGTTTAATTAACTTTCTTGGCATAGGGAAACATGACTCTCTTAACAGGCATTGTTGCACCATTGGGTTACACCTTGACACTGATCAGTGTCATTTGGTGGCCAATGATGCCTCATTACTACTGGTTGATTCCTACATCCTTAATTAGCATAGCCCTACTTATAAACCGCTGCGTGGTATTCGCATGGGTATTTATTGCAATGTCCGTGGCTTTGATACAAGGGAATCTATATAAACACCAATCTGAGGTGCTTTACCGATTTGGCACAGATATTACCATAAAAGGGCGAGTTGACAGCTATTTTAAAAAATAACTCGTGGATATGAGGTTGAATTGACGATTTTATCTATTAACGGAGAAAAATTGTCATTCTTTGAGCGACCTAGCGTTAAATTATATACACCAGTCGAATTAACAATGGGCGATGAGCTACAAGCATTGGTGCACTTAGCTCCAGTTATTGGTGTGCGTAATCAGGTTGGTTTCGATAAAGAACAGTACTATTTTGCCCATCGCATTTCGGCAGAGAGTATTTTGGCGATTGGCAGCCACTTTATCGTTCGCAGTGTGGACAATTGGCAAGCGACATTGCATCAAGCGGTTGTGTCAGCGACAGAAAACAGCCCTATCAAGGTTATTATTTGGCGTTAATTTTCGGCGATAGAAGCAAACTGGAGGTGGAAGATTGGCTGCGCTTAAAACAAAGCGGACTGTCTCATCTTGTGGCTATTTCAGGCTTGCACGTAGGAATAGTATTTACCGTGGGCTATCTTATCGGACGCGCTAGCTTGCTTGTGACGACACTGTGCTTGCCAGTCGCCTATCGTTATAAAACGGTGCGTTTTGGTTTGATATTAAGCCTGCTGTTGGGGCTCTTGCTAGCATACTTTTATGCTGCATTAGGAGGCTTTGCTACATCAACGGTTCGAGCTTTAATCATGCTTGCTGTTGTTAATGTACTCTACATTACTCACACCCGAATAATGAGTGTGGTGACGTTATTGGTGACAGCGTCATTGATACTGACTTTGATACCATTTTCTGCCGCAAGTGCCAGTTTTTGGCTTTCTTTCCTTGCTGTTTCTGCACTTATCGTTACCCACTCTGTTGTGTGCCATCAATTTGGTCTTCGTACTGTATTGTACACTCACGTGCTGCTCTGCTTACTCTTCATTCCTATTGTTGTCGGTTTATTTCAAGGCATCGCCATGGCGTCGCCGTTTATAACTTGGTTTTTGTTCCTTGGTTTAGTTTTCTCGTCGTCCCGACATTGCTGTTGGTCACTGTAGTGACAGTGCTCAGTGGAAAAGGCGTTTTCTATGGGAGTGGTTGATGGCTTATGATGCCGTTTGACTACGCTTTGAATTTATCCAGTTGGTTTTGGTTTAATGCTCCAGCGTATTTTGCTTTCTATGCAATACCTTTGATTTTGGTCTTGGTGTTGAGACAAGGCATTTCATTGAAGTGGCTCGCGTTATTATTAATAGCTTTTGCCGTGACCTTGCCACTAAAACAAAGTGGTCAAAAAGTCAGTGTTCATTTCTTCGATGTGGCTCATGGCCTCGCTGTTGCCATCAAGCAAGGCGATGAAGCCGTGCTTTATGACACAGGAAGGGCGAGCCCCACGTTCTCGATGGCAAGGGCTGTAGTTACTCCCAATCTATTGGCTCTAGGCGTTAAAAAGCTCCATGGAATCATTATCAGCACGCCGATAATGATCACGCAGGAGGGGAAAATGCACTTGTTGTTAGTTGGCAGCCAGAATGGATAAAAAAGCCAGACGGTACAAAAGATGAGCAGCTTTGTGTCCGGGGTAAGACGTGGCAATGGAAAGCAATTCGATTTGAAGTACTGTGGCCACCGAACAAAGTAGAGAGAGCGTACAACCCACACTCTTGCGTTGTACTAGTCAGCGTTGTTCAAGACCAGACAACGATAAAACGAATACTGCTTACCGGTGATATTGAGAAAGTCAGTGAAATTTTGATCGCAAGAACAATTTCTGACTTCAATGTCGATGTGATGAGTGTCCCCCATCATGGCAGCAATACTTCCTCTTCAACATTTCTGACCCGATTAATTCGCGCCGACCATGTTGTCGCTTCAACCAAGTTCCAGTCTCGTTGGCAGCTTCCGAGTGAATCGGTTAAACAACGATATATTGAACA
>ASHK01001155.1 GCA_000695745.1 Vibrio madracius
AAAACAACTACTCGCAGAGCACAAAGCTAACCAAAACTACGCTGAGCGTCTAAACAACTTATTGACTCCAACTGACGAGTTAACCACACAGGGCGACGATCTATTGATTGGCGGTTGCAAAGCGACTGACCTTATTGAGCAATACGGCAGCCCGCTATTCGTTCTAAGCGAAGACACACTGCGTGGTAACTTACGCCGTGTGAAAAACGCCTTCGGGAACTACTGGCCGAAACCTGTAAACGTTATGTTTGCTATCAAATCGAACACAAACTTTGCGGTTCGCGCTATCTGTAATGAGGAAGGTGTTGGTGGCGACTGCTTCGGTCCAGGTGAAGTTGAAGCAACTCACATTGCGGGCGCAGATCCAAAAACGATCGCACTAAACGGTACAGTGAAACCTGAGCTTGCCATCCGCAAAGCCATTGAATACGGCTACGCTATCCACCTAGATTCTTACGAAGAGATCGAGATTGTTGAGCGTATCGCTCGTGAAGTGAAACCTGCTGAGAAAGTACGTATCGCGGTACGCCTAAAAGTCATCCCTGAAGATTTCTTCAACGACTTCGAACCAGATGCCTACCCGTTCCCTAACTTTATCGGTGCGATGAAGTGGATTAAATTCGGTCTACTTAAAGAAGAAGCGAAGAAAATCATCAACCGCGTTAAAGAAATCGATATCTTCGAATTCTACGGCTTCCATACTCACCTAGGCCGCTTCTCTAAGCAGCCTGAAGGTTGGGATGCGCTATACCGTGAGTATGCACGTAACGTCATCGAAATCTCTCGTGAATGTGGTGTACAACCTTTCCAAGTGGACCTAGGTGGTGGTTGGCCTCGTGAACGTGAGCCAGAGTGTCGTAGCAAAGAACACATGATGAACTCCAACACTATCGAAGACTACGCAAAAATCGTCTGTGAAGGCATGCTAGAAGAGTTCACTAAAGAAGGCTTTGAAGTTCCACAATTATGGCTAGAACCTGGCCGTTACATTGCAGGTAACATTGGTACTCTACTGACATCTGTATACGTCGTAAAGGACGACCAAGAGATGGATTACACTTACACTATGGTTGATGCATCAMCTATCTAGCAACGCTAGTCGAGTCTCAAGAGTCGAAGAACCCTGTACTACCAGCCAACAAGATGACACAACCTCTTGTTAAGAAAACAACAGAAATTGCGGGTCCAATCTGTATTCCTTCAATCTGGGAAAGCGCTGCAACAATGCCTGCATTAGAGCCAAAAGACGTGCTAGCCATTATGGATGTGGGTCACTACGCTGAATCTCAAGCGAGTCAATTTAACTCACTGCCACGTCCAGCAACCGTGCTTGTTAAAGATGGTCAAGCTGAACTCATTAAGCGTGCAGAAACAGTTGAGGACGTATTCGCTACTCAAATCCTTCCAGAACGTTTTAAGAAGGCCAAAGCAGAAATCGCTAAAAAGAAAACCGCTAAAGCATAAGCTTTAACGTATCGGGATTAGAAGCCTGTTAATTTTCCTATGAGGTGTTCTATTTAAAAGGCTTAGTTTATTGCTAAGCCTTTTTATTATCTATACTTCCCTCGACTATTTAATGAGACTACATCAGTTTTTAATTCGGTTAATTTTTGACATTAATTAAAATAATGCTGCTCTTCTTTGCAACTTTAATAGCAAACCGTTTAATTTAACTAGATACTATATAGATAAATCCGATGCCTAGCATCGAAAGTAATTTATTAAAATCGACGTTTCAAAAACCTCATCGTTAAAAAATAAACAACGCTACTGTCAATTAATTATCGACACTATTTTAGGTAAATAACATTGACACATAGCGTAATAAATAACTCAACTTTGTCCCTATTTAAAGTAATGACAGACATGTGATGTTCAGCGGTCGCTTTTGTATGCATTTGAGCCGTCACTAATGACAACAAAAGAGTGAGACACCACGCTTCAACACAACAAGATTAGGAAATCTAGCAATTTTAGCTAAAAAAAGGTTCATCGCGGCTTTCCGGGGAAAGCCGCTTTTATCTTCAAGAAGAAGTAGTCTGTATCTCGATATCCATACCCATCGCTTGATTAACTTATTTTGTTGTTTATC
>ASHK01001156.1 GCA_000695745.1 Vibrio madracius
TACTTGATACTTGGTTCTCTTCTGCTCTATGGACATTCGGAACACAAGGTTGGCCAGAGCAAACAGACGATCTGAAAACGTTCCACCCATCAGATGTACTGGTTACAGGTTTTGATATCATCTTCTTCTGGGTTGCTCGCATGATCATGATGACCATGCATTTCTGTAAAGATGAAAACGGCAAACCACAGGTACCATTCAAGACGGTATACGTTACAGGTCTAATCCGTGACGAGAACGGCGACAAGATGTCGAAGTCTAAAGGTAACGTTCTTGATCCAATCGATATGATTGACGGTATCGATCTTGAGTCTCTAGTAGAGAAGCGCACTGGTAACATGATGCAGCCTCAGCTAGCGAAGAAGATTGAAAAGAACACTCGTAAGACCTTCGAAAATGGTATCGAACCTTATGGTACTGATGCACTTCGTTTCACTCTTGCAGCAATGGCATCTACTGGTCGTGATATCAACTGGGATATGAAGCGTCTAGAAGGTTACCGTAACTTCTGTAACAAGCTATGGAACGCAAGCCGTTACGTACTTATGAACACAGAAGATCAAGATTGTGGTTTCAACGGTGGTGAGATTGAATATTCACTTGCAGATAAGTGGATCGAGTCTCAGTTTGAACTTGCTGCAAAAGAGTTCAACGGTCACATCGACAACTACCGTCTAGATATGGCTGCAAACACCATTTATGAGTTCATCTGGAACCAATTCTGTGACTGGTACTTAGAGCTTACTAAACCTGTTCTATGGAAAGGCAACGAAGCTCAGCAACGTGGTACACGTCGCACGTTGATCACAGTATTAGAGAAGACACTGCGTCTAGCTCACCCGGTACTACCATACATTACTGAAACTATCTGGCAGAGCGTCAAACCTCTTGTTGATGGTGTTGAAGGTGATACGATCATGCTTCAAGCGCTTCCTCAGTTTGAAGAAACAAACTTCAATCAAGAAGCACTTGACGATATTGAGTGGGTGAAAGCCTTCATCACTAGCATCCGTAACCTACGTGCTGAGTACGATATTGCTCCAAGCAAAGCGCTTGATGCCATGCTCAAAGTTGCTGACGATAAAGATGCAGCTCGCCTAGAAGCGAACAAAGCCGTTCTAATTTCTCTTGCTAAGCTTGAAGACATCAAAGTGCTTTCAGCTGGCGAAGAAACTCCAGCATGTGCAACAGCACTGGTTGGTAAATCTGAGCTAATGATTCCTATGGCTGGTCTCATCGATAAAGATGCAGAACTGGATCGTCTAGCGAAAGAAATCGCTAAGACGCAAGGTGAAGTAAAACGTATCGAAGGTAAGCTTGGTAACGAAGGTTTTGTCGCAAAAGCACCTGAAGCCGTTGTTGCGAAAGAACGTGAGAAACTTGAAGGTTACAAAGAGATGTTAGTTAAACTGGAAGAGCAAAAGCAAACTATTGCTGCGCTTTAAGATTAGCTAAATTCATATAAAAAACCGAGAGCCTAAATGAACTGACCCCCAATAGTTGGACACCAATTTATTGGGGTCTTTTTATGTCCAAGTACAGTCGAGCATTGAAATGCTCTATTGCTAAACAATATCTACAAGGCGA
>ASHK01001157.1 GCA_000695745.1 Vibrio madracius
AACGAAACGCGAGGTGCTGAAGCGCGACGCAAAGCCATTCGAGTGGCGTTGATCGCTTTAACAGCCGCAATGCCGTTACGTTCGATACACGGAACTTGAACTTGGCCTGCTACAGGGTCACATGTTAGACCTAGGTTATGTTCCATCGCGATTTCTGCAGCCATACATACTTGCTCTGGGCTACCACCCATTAGTTCAGCAAGGCCAGCTGCAGCCATAGAACAAGCAACGCCAACTTCACCCTGGCAACCTACTTCTGCGCCAGAAATAGAAGCGTTTTGCTTATAAAGCCCGCCAACGGCACCGGATGCTGCGAAATAACGGATATAGTCTTTTTCGGTGACAGTTTGGATGAATTTGTCGTAGTACGCTAGAACCGCAGGAATGATACCGCAAGCACCGTTAGTTGGTGCTGTAACCACACGGCCTCCAGCTGCGTTTTCTTCGTTCACAGCGAAAGCGAACATGTTTACCCAGTCAACCACTGACATTGGATCAGTTGTGGTTTTTTCTGAAGTAATTAATTGTTGGCGCAATGCTGCAGCACGACGTGGAACACGCAATGGACCCGGTAGAATACCCTCTGTATTCATGCCGCGTTCCATACATTCACGCATGGTTTTCCAGATGTTAGCAAAGTAAGTACGAGTTTCTTCGTCTGAGTGTACGGCGTGTTCATTTGCCATAACTAACGTGCTAATAGACAGACCATGTTCTTTACAAAGTTCTACGAGTTCTTCTGCAGAGTTAAACTCATAGGGAGCTTTGAGTGCAGAGACTTCTTCTTTTCCGAAGTGCTCTTCATCAACGATAAAACCACCACCGATAGAGTAGTAGGTTTTTGAATACGCTTTCTCATCATCGATCCAAGCATGGATTTGCATGCCGTTTTCGTGAAGTTCAAGGTTCGTTGAATGGAAGTTCATACCGCCGTCACGAGGGAACGAAACAGTGTGGCAGTGCATACCAACTGGAAGACGTTCTGTTTCTTCGACACGGGCAATAAAACTTGGGATTGAGTCGATATCCACTTTTTCTGGTGAATTACCAGCTAAACCCATAATGATAGCAATATCTGTGTGGTGACCTTTCCCTGTCAGTGATAGTGATCCATAAACATCTACAGTAATTTTGGTGATGTCTCTAAGCTTACCCATTGTACGTAGATCATCGATGAACTCTTTACCAGCTTTCATCGGGCCTACAGTGTGAGAGCTTGAAGGACCAACACCAATTTTGTAGATATCAAAAACACTGATCATACTGATTTACCTCTAGAAAAGCCCCCAAAGTACATGGAGGCTTATATTATCGTTATTGTTTAATCGAGATGTTCAACTGACAAAGTCAATTAAAAAGCGCCGTAGATTACAGAAGTAATCGCTGCAATACCACAAATTGCTGTAAAGATTTGTACAGGCGTTGACGTTTTCAACTTCGCCATCGCAGGTACTTTCTTCATCGCGTATACAGGCATTAGGAACAGGATTGCCGCAATCATTGGCGCACCCATTGTTTCAATCATACCTAAGATACTTGGGTTAATAATAGAAACAATCCAAGTAGTGATAACGATAAATAGTAGAGATGCTTTCTCAATCTTAGCTACCGGTGCTTTAGAGCGAGATTTACCAAGGCCTACAAGACCTTCGTGTGCGCCTAGGAAGTGACCAAAGTAGCTTGATGTGATTGCTGCAAACGCAATAACTGGACCAAGGATAGAAATCAGTGGTGACTCGTGAACGTTTGCTAGGTAAGAAAGAACAGAGATGTTTTGCTCTTGTGCGATCGCTAGTTGTTCTGGAGATAGAGAAAGAACAACAGAGAATACGAAGAACATAACAAAACCCATAAGCATCATCGCTGCACCGCCAGTGATCATGTCAGTTTTCTTAACTGCATCTTCACCATAAACACGGCGCTGCTCTTTAGAGAACTGGCTGATGATTGGGCTGTGGTTGAATGAGAATACGATGATTGGAATAGCTAGCCAAACAACAGCAGGCATTGAACCCCAGTCAGGCGTTACGCTCATCATTGAAGTATTCCAATCAGGAATTAGGTATACAGAAAGAGCAAGCAAGATGAATACTAGTGGGTAAACCATTGCTGACGTCGCTTTCAGCATTAGCTCTTTACCAAATACTACGCCGCAAGTCATCGCAGCAATTAAACTGCCTGAAAGCAACCAGCGTGGAATAGATTCCATACCCATTTGGTTTACTAGGAATGAATCCACTGTATTTGTGATACCTACACCGTAGATTAGAACGATTGGATAGATAGCGAAGAAGTATGCAAAAGTGATGAGGTTCGCACCAGTTTTACCAAAGTGTTCTTCTACTGTGTCGGTAATATCCGCTTCTGGGTTCTTAGCAGAAAGAACGAAGCGCGCTAAACTTTTGTGGGCAAACCAAGTCATTGGTGCTGCAATTAGGGCAAGGATAACTAATGGCCAAAAACCGCCAGCACCTGCTTTAATCGGAAGGAAAAGTACA
>ASHK01001158.1 GCA_000695745.1 Vibrio madracius
AGTTCTCTGTAAGGAATGCAGCGCCGTTGGGCCGGTATAAATACCTTTAACGCCTAAAGCAAAGAGCGTCAGCAAGATGACAATCGCTTTTTGCTCAAACCAAGATAGGACGAGAGTCAGTGGCAATTCGTTAATGCCACAATCAAACTCATCAGCAAGCGCTAATGCCAATTGGATAGCAGAGTAAGCGTCATTACACTGACCCACATCCAATAGGCGAGGAATACCATTGATGTCACCAAACTGGTTTTTGTTGAAGCGGAATTTACCGCACGCCAGCGTAAGAATAACGCTATCTTCTGGAGCTTGAGTTGTAAAATCGCTGTAGTAGCTACGCTCGGCCTTGTCGCCATCACAACCACCAACCAAGAAGAAATGCTTGATTGCGCCCGCTTTCACCTGTTCGACAACTGCTGGTGCTGCTTGCATTAGCGCATTGCGACCAAACCCAACCGTGATCATGTGTTCAATTTCGTCGTGCTTGAAGCCGTCTTGTGCAAGTGCACATTCAATCACTTGACTGAAATCGTCCCCTTCAATGTGCGCCACACCTGGCCAACCTACAATGCTGCGCGTGAACAGACGGTCCGCATATTGACCGACATTAGGATTCAACAGGCAGTTAGACGTCATCACAATCGCACCAGGGAAGTTAGCAAACTCTTTTTGCTGGTTCTGCCATGCGCTGCCATAGTTACCGACTAAATGAGGGTACTTCTTAAGCTCTGGATAAGCGTGAGCAGGGAGCATCTCACCATTGGTATAGACGTTAATGCCTTTTCCTTCTGTTTGTTGAAGGATTTTCTCTAAGTCATGAAGGTCGTGACCAGACACTAGAATACAGTGGCCTTTTACCGTTTTAACGTTAACTTGAGTCGGCTCAGGATGACCGAAAGTTTCCGTTTCACCTTTATCTAGCATTTCCATGATCTTGTAATTCATAAGACCAATTTGCATCGACGTATTTAGTAAGGGCTCTAAATCGATAGGGTCAGTACCTAACCAAGCCATAATTTGGTGATATTCACCATAGACCGCTTCATCTTTTGAGAGAGCACACGAGCATGCTCAAGGTAGGCTGCGGCACCTTTAAGACCATAGAGACAGAGTAAACGAAGGCCAATCACGTCTTCATGTAGACTATCGTGACCACGGTTTACCGCTGCAGTCGGAGCAAATTCTAATAGCGCTTGTTTGGTCGTTGGTAAGTCAAACTGAGCTGCAGGAGAAAGTTCATCAATCGCGATACCTTGTACTAGAGAGGCAGCCTGAACTTGTTCTTGAAGACGCGCTTTGTACGTTGCCGCTAGATTTGCCAGCTCGATGATGCGTTCAGGGTCGAAGTTAACGTTGGTTAGTGTAGAGAAGAAGGCTCTAGGCGCCCATTGGTCGATTTCTTGGTCTACGATACCGAACTTACGACCCTGAGCGGCCCAGAATGAAACCCCTTGAAGGTATACACTAATACGTCTTGTAGATCAGAAACTTCCGACGTTTTTCCACACATACCTTGAGCATAAGAACACCCCTTAGCAACAGGGTTTGGATAGTTTGCTCGCATTGAATACAGAACATAATGAGGACTCCAGTATTTTTATTAGCGCCTCGGTACTTAGCCGAAGCGGATTATTCCTGAAGTTGCTATAGCACAAGACATGCCAGATTCTATCTATATGATTATAAATGACTTTAACATTAACACTACAAACAAAAGGGTTATTTTGACACGCTAAAAACCATAATAATATATACCTAATCATGTCATAAAGACTCAATGTATTGATTGGTTAATCATGCTGTACTTCATCGTTAAATGAGCGTTATCAATTACTTGTTATAGCGTAACGATATTGCTAATGTAGACCCATATAACAAAAACAATGGGTTCCAAGTGAACGCTGTCAGCTTTAACAACGTCGATAAATGGTTTGGAGAATTCCAAGCCCTCTCAGCAATTAACCTCGAAGTTCAACAAGGTGAAATTGTCGTAATCTGTGGTCCATCAGGGTCAGGCAAATCTACATTAATCCGCTGCATCAATGGATTGGAGCAATACAACAACGGTGACATTAGAGTATTTGGACACCCCCTGAACTCTAATGAAATCAAGCCCGGACAAGTGGGTATGGTTTTTCAGCACTTCAATTTGTTTCCACACCTCACTGTTTTGGAAAACCTTACGTTATCGCCCATTCGTACGCTTAAGTTAACGAAGCAAGAGGCCAACACTCGCGCATTAGAAATGCTTGAACGAGTAAAAATTGCCGAGCAAGCCAACAAGTATCCCTCTCAGTTGTCTGGTGGTCAGCAACAACGAGTCGCCATCGCTCGTTCTCTGTGTATGAAGCCCGACATTTTACTGTTCGATGAACCGACTTCAGCGCTCGATCCTGAGATGATCAGTGAAGTACTCAACGTAATGGTTGAACTGGCAGAGGAAGGAATGACTATGCTCTGCGTCACTCATGAAATGGGTTTCGCTAAACGTGTTGCTGACCGCGTCATTTTTATGGACGAAGGACAAATTCTTGAATCTGCTCCACCGAACCAGATTTTTGATAATCCTCAGCACCCTAGAACAAGAGCTTTCTTGGATAAGATCTTAAATCACTTA
>ASHK01001159.1 GCA_000695745.1 Vibrio madracius
GCTTACAAAATTCTGGACTGGCCACGGCATTAGCGCTCAAATTTTTCTCCCCCAATATCTGCTCTGCCTGCAGCGCTCTTTTCGATCTGGCATAACTTGTCAGGCTCGATACTCGCGTATTATTGGTCACGAGATGAAGACAAGCGCTCCCTCCGTGTCTTAGACACAGAAAAGGATTTTAGGTCAATACGTTGACCGTCACCTCACTATCTGGAAGCGTTCTAAGGGGGCTGGTATCGATTCGAACAAAGCGCGAGACCTGACCCCCTTTCTTTCATTGACTCGAGAAAGGCTCTCCTACTAAGTCATTTGATTTAGATGAATGACAAACAACGTTTTGCTCATCTCTTAGAAACCAAGAAATCCATTTTCGTTTCGAGTTTAAAACGAAGCCCTCATCATAGCCAATTCCATTGATAATCAACCCATCGATATTTTCATCATACGCCTTAGTGGTGAAACGCCATTCGTCACTATTTATTCGCTTTCCTTGAATAAGCGCGTCATTGAGGCGTTGACTCATAACCACGATGGCTAGACCTTCAGTTTCACGAAAAGAATATTTCTAAGCTCATAAACGGGTATCGCATAGAGCATGCTAAGCACTCCCTGAATACATCTCAAGACACTATTACGCAAATATTCATGAATTCTGGTTTTCAGACAAAATCTAACTTTAATCGTGAGTTTTCAAGGGGCGTGGGAATGACCCCAAGCGAATACCGTAAAAGTGAAGCTCAACACTCTAAATAAGATTCACTATTTACATTGAAATAAACATGGTTTCGATGCATGTAGTACGGTTCTGAATAAAGGAGTGAACTTAGGAGGTGAGATCTCGCCGTGTCTGTTTGTTACCACATTAGCTAAAAGTCTAATTGATTGATATTCAATTAAATTGCATCTTATTTATTGAATACTCAATTCGAAAATGTATTAAAAGGATTTTTTTATGAAGTGGTTATTAGTCGCCATGCTCGGGATATTCTCAGTTTGTAGCTACGCGAAAGAGTGGAAACAGATTCGGTTTACTGTTGAAGGTGCTTATCCTCCCGTTCAGCTGGACGACAAAAGAAGGCAAATTAGAAGGGTTTGAAGTTGAACTGGCAAATGCGATTTGCGAGCAGCTCTCGGTTAAATGCATCATTAGCAAAACAGATTGGATGGTATTATTCCATCGCTGTTGAGCCGAAAAAATGATGCGATTATTGCTGCTATGACGATTACCGAAGAGCGAGAAAAGAGAGTAGATTTTACTATTCCATATGCAAAAGTACCGACTCGTTTTGTGATGAGCAATGAGCGTGAAATTAACATGGCAGATGGAAGCATCAATGATCTCACCATCGGTGTACAACGAGCAACAATTGGAGATAAATATCTGAGCAGCAAGTATCCCAACGTTGACATTCGACGATACGGAACGTTTGATGAAGCGTTCGCCGATTTATTAAATGGACGACTAGATACGATATTTGGCGGTGCTATGGGCTTAACTTCTGGGTTTCTAGAAACAGAAGAAGGCAAAGATTACCATTTCACGGGACCTAAATTTACCGAGGAAAAATGGTTTGGTCGTGGGATAGGTGTAGCAGTAAGAAAGCAAGATCCTGAGTTACGAGATCTCATCAGTAAAGGAATCCAAGAGCTTATCGATAACGGCAAGCATGAAAAGATTGCTGCCAAATACTTCTCATATAGCGTTTATAACTAAATATTTAGCGGTGTATGTCGGTCATTGAACTGTGCTGGCCTGCATCGTAAAAGCCTCTCAC
>ASHK01001160.1 GCA_000695745.1 Vibrio madracius
ATCCAACCACCATGTAGCCACTAAACCAAGGCATACCATAACTGAACATGAGGCAGTAATGGCCGGGATGATTGCACCTGCGGCGGAGAAGTTGATATCGGTACAAATCAACATTGAAGCACGAAGTTGAGGGTCATAAAGTCGCGTAAGCGCTACCGCTGCGGTAGACAAGCCGAGCCCAATGCAGAACCCCGATGCGCCCATTAACATGCGAATTGTCTGGATATCACCAGCGATTGAAAATAATACAATAAAGACAACTAATGGCGAGTAGCATAGAAAAAATACTTGTTTAATGTTCAGCCATCGAAAGATAAAGTTACTGCAACAAGTACCAATTAAAACTCCCGTTAAAAGCCAACTTATAATCGAGGTTGATTGTGCAACATCGATATTGTAGGTTTCCTGTAAACCCACACTCACGATTCCAATTGGAGTTAATAACCCCGACATAATAAAGTAAGCTAAGAAACAAACTAGCGTGGCACCAACTTTACCACTGAATACCTGTTTTATTTTCATTGTAAAACCAATCAGCTCTCATACCGATATAAACGATCAGCGCTATTGAACCGCTGTCATTTAAACAAATAACATTCCTCTTAAAAAAGAGAAACTCCCTGACATTTGTACAGTCACAATGCCTTCTGTATTGAATTCTCGAAATGCAATATAGTTTTTACCGTGAAAAGAAGACAACTCTCTAGCAGAGCAACTGTGATTCGACACTCATTAAAAAGTGTCTGTGAAGCGAATCACCCCGAAGCAGTAAAACAAATAAAAACAATAAAAAACAATATATTAACTACACTGCAATTTTCCCAACCACCAGCATGGCAACATATTTATTACAATTAATTATCACACAATTTATATGCACGATGTTGATTATTAATCCATCACAGAAGGTGACGATGGATTGATAAAAATAACACTGAAACCACAAAGAGTGACTGCATCACTTCTCGTTTAATATCATTATTCTGTTCTGTGTGAGGGGAATATTTAGGTAGAGGGGGAATCTTTAAGTTAAAGGCAAGTATATTGGGATGAGCACATCATCAGGTTGGCTACCTGACGAATAAATCGCAGTGGCCTTTGAGGTAATGACAGTCACTCATCACTATGAATGACTGTTTAGGCTATCTGTGTTCAAGAGACTGAACTTTGCTCAGCAACCTCTAATGTGTCACTGCTCTGAATTTCCTGCTCCGCTTCCATCTTGGCACGTTCTGCTTTAGAAATATAACGCGGTTTGTTCTTCCCTGCGCCATTCTTTTTAGCGTTCGCTTTTTTCATTCGCGCTTTATGGATCTGGTTGATTTTTTTCTTACGGTTCATCGCAGGTACTCGTCAGTCGTTGTGGCCGTGCATCATACAGAGGTTATTGCGTTTAATCTACGACAACTTATATTCAAATCTCTGGTCATTAAGGGCGCTATTCAACGCGTCCTTAATAACTTATCCATCAAAAAATCTAGTTCTTCACGTTGCGTTACATCTCACTCCGCTCTGTCATCGCCAACTTTAGTCTAGATAGTTCACATCGTCATTGCTGCCTTGAACGTAGCTTCCTAGATGTGTCGCAAACTGCTCTTTTTTAATAAGTGGAAGTATCGTAGATACAATATCGGCAGGAAAGACTTTGTATTGATTGAGCGTTTTAATATCTACCCAGGCGACTTGCTGAATGTACTCCGAGTCATTTAGCCCTGCTAAGTTGTCTAAAGACAGTGTGCCGCTCCATGACTCCAACAAATAAAACAGTTCAACATGGTAGCGATCAGTCGAGATTTCATGGAACTCCCGCACACACAGCAAAGGCCCGACAGTCACATCTAGCCCCGTTTCTTCACGACATTCTCGCACTAACGCTTGTTTAGAAGACACATCCGAATCCTCAAGACCACCGCCGGGTGGTATCCAATATTCCC
>ASHK01001161.1 GCA_000695745.1 Vibrio madracius
CACTCCAATGGTAAGCCGTCTTTACCCACTGCCCATTCGCATCCGTGCGCTTGGCTTCACGACAAAATGCATCGTACTCAAAGGTGGCAATTAAGCCGTTGGCATCCGTGATTCTTGAGGGCAGTGCACACCGTACGTCGTATTCAGTGGTCACACTGTGGCCTAATGCATTGGTATGCTTCGTTACGCGGCCAAAGGCATCATATTGAGTTTGACTTGAGCGTGACTCGCCACTGCCTGATACACGTTCACTGGTACGAAAGCCATTAGCATTGTAGGTAAACGCTTGGGTAAGCGCCAAAGCATGATCAGGGGCTTTGATTTGCTCAATGAGCGCGCCAGTTTGTGTATCGTAGTGGAACTCACTGCGCCGGGATTGTGTGTCACTGCCATTAGACTTAGTGACCACGATGCTTGTCGGCTTGCCGATAAGCCAGCGCACTGCATCGTGCTGATACGTGGTGGCGGTCTGCTCTTGAAACTCGGGGCCACTACTGCCTCGTGTCACCACTGTTGTATCACTTGGGTACCCATAAGCATCATACCCTTGATACGAGGTTGTGGTTTGTGTGAGCAGATTGCCATTCAAATCCCAGGTTGTGTTTTGCTGCTCACGCAGCACTGGCCATGTTTTTCCTGATATGGGTGATGGTAGAGTTTGGTATTGATAGTGCGTGTAGGAGGTACGTTGCTGACTCGTTGTGATAGCGATGCTCGATATAAACGGCGTCTTGTCCTCATGAAAATCAAACGTCGTCAGCGTTGTTTGACGTCCATCATCAGAACTAATGGCCCCAAAACCTAAAATACCATCATCGATATCAGCGTAATAACCAGAGTAGTGATAGCTTGTGCTGTTAATGCCACCCAGCCATCGTCTTGAGTGATATGGCTCACCACTGTACGGTTAGGTGCAAGGCCCACGAGACCGGCTTTCGAGCTCGAGGCGTAAATACCGTAACATCACCCGTCATGCCGTACTTAAATGTGGTAGTGACACCAAGACCCGATGTGACGGATTTCAGTTTTGCTAAAGGTTCGTACTCATACGACAAACACGCTAGACCGTCCATGGAGCGGTAGCAATCGCCAGTTAAACCATCACCATTGGCATCAATACCTGCTTTAAAGGGACCATAGGCATGATTTACCGCGGTGGAACGAACCGTCATGGTGAGACCAAAAAATCGGCGCACCCAGTTACCGTGAGAGCTACTTTCTGTAATAAACTCCAAATTAGGGTGAATGTTGGCCATCACCTCTGGCTCTGAGAAAGTCGTCCCGTTGCCATACGCACACATCAACCGCTCACCCAGGATGTAACACATGTCAGCTAAACCATCGAGGTTACGGTCATGCCAGGTGACCGAGGTTTCTAGAATTCGACATCCACACTGTTGGCCCAATCATTCTCATCGAGAGTTACGCGTTCTGTGGCGGTCTGTAATGTAGTACCGGTATTCTGATGACACACATAACGATTGCCGTGTCGATAACAGAGTTCTGGCAGGCCATCACTATTGAGATCACTGAGTGTGAAAGTGCGAGCGAGTTGCTCCACTTGGTCGACATCACGGTCATACTGAGACTGAC
>ASHK01001162.1 GCA_000695745.1 Vibrio madracius
TTTTGTCATACCAGCAACACTGATGCGACCAGAGCCAACGATATAAATACCAAACTCGTCTTTTAGACGGTTTACTTGTTCTTTACTTAGACCTGAGAACGAGAACATGCCATTTTGGCGCTCAATAAAGCTAAAGTCCGCGTCTACGCCTTCGGCCTTAAGTGTCTGTACAAACAATTCACGCATCTCTTGGATACGGTCGCGCATCTCTGCAACTTCTTGTTCCCATTCTGCACGCAGTGCTTGGTCATTTAGGATGTAAGTGACGACTGATGAACCGTGTGCTGGTGGGTTAGAGTAAATAGAGCGAATGATACTTTTCACTTGTGAGAATGCAGTAGTTGCAACTTCTTCGGTTGTCGCAACCAGAGTGAAGGCCCCAACACGCTCGTTATACAAGCCAAAATTCTTAGAGAATGAACTAGCAACTAGAATTTCGTTGTTGTATTTAGCAAAGGTGCGCAGACCTTGTGCGTCTTCTTCTACGCCTTTAGCAAAACCTTGGTAAGCAAAGTCAAACAGAGGAATAAGTCCTTTGTCTGCAACAAGTTTTGCCAGTTGCTCCCACTCATCGGCAGTAGGTCGATACCTGTTGGGTTGTGGCAACAGCCGTGAAGTAGCACGATATCACCAGACGTTGCCTGCTCTAGGTCAGCAACCATACCGGCAAAGTCTTTGTCTTTTGTTTCTGCATCGTAATAACGATATTGAGCTGTCTCAATGCCTGCTGCACTGAATACACCGTTGTGGTTTGCCCAAGTTGGGTTACTGATCCAGATTTTAACATCACCAAGTTGACGTTTAATAAATTCGCCAGCAACGCGTAGCGCACCTGTACCACCAGGTGCTTGTGCTGTTTTTGCACGTTTTTCGGTTACGATCTCTGAATCAGCACCGAAAAGCAGTTTTTGAACAGCTAGACCGTACTCCGCAGTCCCTTCAATTGTTAGATAAGATTTGGTTTTCTCAGTCTCCAGCAGGCCGCTTCTGCTTTTTTAACAGTCGCTAGAACGGGAGTTTCACCTTGTTCATTTTTATAGATACCAACACCTAGGTTAATTTTCTCTGTACGAGGATCTTTTTTAAACTCTTCTGTCAGACCAAGGATTGGATCGGCGGGTGCTGCAACAACTTTTTCAAACATATTCTTCATCCATGTTAATTGAAGGGGCAATCAAAACGTTTGTTAATAAACGACAACAGCCTATTTATACCTTTCAAGGCTATAGGAGACAACTACATTAAAGAAGAAAACCGAAAATTATTTTGATTTGAAACAGAAAAGGGCACTAATTCATTGTTTGTGTATGTAAAGTTCGAGAAATAGTGGTTGTGTTGCTGGGTAAAGTTATAACTAACGTGCTCTTTATATAGGTTTTAAAGAGCACGCTTTCGCGCTCGAAATGATTAGTCGTCGTGACCTTTCAATTCATGTTCAGATTTAGTGGCTTGTGTTTCAATGTCAGGGTTGTGCGCTAATTTGTCTTTAAGC
>ASHK01001163.1 GCA_000695745.1 Vibrio madracius
AACGCGCTGTGGTTACAAAAGGATGAGTTCTTCTCTCAATTAAAACCTACCCTCAGCTGCATTGCTCCATTGACACTATTGATGAAAAAGCAGGCCGAGTTAATGTCCCTGTAGAGGCGCTGCCTGATTTAGCGGTGCAACATCAGTTAAAAGAACCGATGGCACAAATTCGCCAGTTCACCGAGCAATTTCCCGGCAAGGTGATTTTTCCGTGGAGTCGGAGGGTCGTAGAGAAGCCTTACTTGAATTACTGCATCGCATAAAACTAAGACCTCAAGAAAAAGAACACTTCATTGATGCACTGAAAAGTGACGAAAAGTTCACTCTAGTCATTGGCCAATGTGAACACGGTTTCGCCTATCAGCAACGATTTGCTTTGATCTGCGAGAGCGACATGCTGGGCGATCGCGTCATCCAAAGGCGCAAGAAAGAGAAACGCTCAATCAATAGTGACACCGTCATACGCAACCTTGCAGAACTTAAGCCGGGACAACCCGTCGTACATATCGACCACGGCATTGGACGCTACGTCGGCTTGCAGACGCTAGAAGCTGGCGGCATGATGACAGAATACGTCACGCTCGAGTATCAAAACGACGCTAAGTTGTATGTTCCTGTTGCTTCTTTGAATTTAATTGGCCGTTATTCCGGAGGTGCAGACGAGTCAGCACCACTCAATAAATTAGGCAGTGAATCCTGGGCGAAGCACGTAGAAAAGCGGCAGAAAAAGTGCGTGATGTCGCAGCTGAACTGCTCGATGTGTACGCGAAACGCGAACTAAAACCAGGATTTAAGTTCAGCTTAGATCGTGACCAGTACGCTACGTTTAAAGCCGGTTTCCCATTTGAGGAAACGGACGATCAAGCCCAAGCTATCAACGCTGTCATGTCTGATATGTGCCAGCCAAAAGCCATGGATCGTCTAGTTTGTGGTGATGTCGGTTTTGGTAAAACCGAAGTGGCAATGCGCGCCGCTTTCGTAGCCACTGATAACGGTAAACAAGTCGCCGTATTGGTACCAACTACGCTACTTGCACAGCAACACTTTGAGAACTTCCGTGATCGATTTGCCAACCTGCCGATCCGTGTTGAAGTTTTATCACGCTTTAAATCAGCGAAAGAACAAAAAAGCATCTTACAAGATGTCGCAGAGGGTAAAGTCGATATCGTCGTCGGTACGCACAAATTGCTCTCTAGTGACATTCAGTTTAAAGATCTTGGCTTGCTCATTGTTGATGAAGAGCATCGATTTGGGGTGAGACAGAAAGAAAAAGTGAAAGCGATGCGCGCCGATGTCGATATTCTGACATTGACGGCCACACCTATTCCACGAACGCTCAACATGGCCATGAGTGGCATGCGTGATCTTTCCATCATTGCGACACCACCAGCAAGACGCCTTGCTATTAAGACCTTTGTCCGTCAGAGCGAAGACAGTGTCATACGAGAAGCGATACTGCGTGAAATCATGCGTGGTGGGCAAGTCTATTTCCTTCACAATCAAGTGGAAACTATTGAGAAGGTAGCAGCAGATTTAGAAAAGTTGGTACCCGAAGCGCGCGTTACCGTTGCACATGGTCAGATGCGTGAGCGTGAGCTTGAGCGCGTTATGAATGATTTCTACCATCAGCGTTTTAATTTACTGGTCTGTACGACCATCATTGAAACCGGTATTGACGTTCCGACGGCCAACACCATCATCATGGATCGCGCTGATAACCTTGGTTTAGCGCAGCTTCACCAGCTACGTGGACGAGTAGGTCGTTCACACCACCAAGCCTACGCTTATCTGTTAACGCCGCATCCTAAAGCGATGACCAAAGATGCAGTGAAAAGACTCGATGCTATCGCTTCATTAGAAGATCTTGGTGCGGGCTTTACCCTAGCAACTCATGATCTAGAAATTCGTGGTGCCGGTGAGCTTTTGGGCGACGAGCAAAGTGGTCAAATCCAATCCGTTGGTTTCTCTCTATATATGGAAATGTTAGAGCAAGCGGTGGAAGCACTCAAAGAAGGTAAGGAGCCTTCCTTGGATGATCTGCTACGAGAGCAAACCGAGGTAGAATTGCGCATCCCTGCTTTGCTTCCAGATGACTATATTCCGGATATCAATACTCGCCTATCCATGTACAAGCGAATCGCGAGCGTCGCAGATAATGAAGAACTCGATGAGCTTAAAGTGGAACTGATAGATAGATTTGGCTTGTTGCCTGATGCAGCCAAGCACCTGCTTGCTGTCTCTCAGATGAAGCTTCGTGGCAGAGCACTCAAGGTCAAAAAAGTAGAAGCTCATGACAAAGGTGGCTATATTGAATTTTATCCGGATGCTGACATTAACCCAGCCTTCTTGGTTAAACTACTTCAAGCACAGCCAACTAAGTTTGCAATGGAAGGGCCAACGAAATTCAAGTTTATGGAGGCTTTAACTGATAGGCGTCAACGCCTAAGTTACCTCAATAACATGCTTGACGAGTTTGAAGCCAATCGACTTCCTAACTCGTAGGCGCTGAAAGCTGTAACGATTTTTCACAATGAAATGTTTCAGCAACGTCCTGTATTACTTGATATAATGGGATTGCACTCAATGATAGTGGCAATCAATGGAGAAACAATGAAAAAACTGATCCCACTGCTACTC
>ASHK01001164.1 GCA_000695745.1 Vibrio madracius
AGCAGTAAACGCGGTATACCAAAAGATCTGCTGCGCGATAGAACCTTGTGCGGGAACCGGACCTGCTTCGCCAAACGTCATCCCTTGGGCTTCAGGTGGCGCATATTGTTTTAGCCAATCCACATATTTGGTGGTCGCATACACCGCCGCTGGACCATTTGTCGCACCGCCGCGAGCCACATCGGAACCGACAGGGCTACAGCCTTCTACACGAATCCCCCACTCATCAACTGGTAAACCATTAGGAATCCCTTTATCACCCGCACCAGCCATGGAGAACCACGAGTCAGTGAAACGCCAGCCTAGTGATGGGTCTTTTTTGCCGTAGTCCATATGACCGTAGACACGTTCGCCATCGATCATTTTCACCTTCTCACTAAAGAATTCTGCAATGTCTTCGTATGCAGACCAGTTAAGTGGCACTCCTAGCTCGTAACCGTATTCCTTCTTAAACTTGGCTTTAAGATCGTCACGCTCAAACCAGTCTGCACGGAACCAATATAGGTTCGCAAACTGCTGATCTGGCAGCTGGTAAATCTTACCGTCAGGACCTGTGGTGAAATCCAAGCCAATGAAGTCGGGAAGATCCAAATATGGGTTAGTCACACTCTTACCGTCACCTTCAATAAAGTCAGAGATTGGTACCACTTTTCCGTATCGAATGTGGGTACCGATCAAGTCTGAGTCATTGATATAGCCATCATAGATATTGCGACCTGTCTGCATTTGCGTTTGCAGCTTTTCTACCACGTCACCTTCTTGAATCAAATCGTGATTCACTTTGATGCCGGTTATCTCATAGAACGCTTTAGCAAGAACTTTTGCTTCATATTCGTGGGTAGTGATGGTTTCCGAAGCAACGTTGATTTCCATGCCTTTGAAAGGTTTGGCAGCATCAATAAACCACTGCATCTCTTTCGTTTGCTCATCGGCGGTCAACGTCGTCGGAGTGAACTCTTCACTCATCCACTTTTTAGCCGCGTCCATATCGGCAAACGCGTTTGGCGAGAGTGCTGCGAATGCAATAGACAAAGCAACGCAGCGGGTAAGATAAGACTTCTTCATATCCTTTTTCATTATTGTTTTACTCCAATTATGAGTGTTTTGTTTCGTACGTTATTAGTCACACCTAAGCGAGCCCTATGGCATTACAGCCAAATACAGCATGTTGAGCATGGTTAGGCACTTATCGGTGAAAGTTGTTATTACCCCCATTTCAAAACGGTCAAAATCCAAACCGTGGAAATCGCAAACGGCACCCAAATGGAGAGCTCCGTTAGTCCCACAAACCCAAGGTGTATATAGGCTGAACTTAGCAAGCCAATAAACAGTCGGTCTCCCCGTGTCGTACTGATTGGGAGAAACCCTTTGCGCTCAATACATGGCGCTTTAATTTCAGCAATGGTCATCGTTAACAAAATCAGTGCGATGCCAATAAAAAACAGTGCAGACGGAGTCGTCCATGCCATCCAAGCCATAATGTGTCTCCTTAAACTCGACCCAGTGCAAAACCTTTCGCAACGTGGTTGCGAACAAACCAAATGACAAGAATGCCCGGTACGATAGTCAGTACCCCGGCCGCAGCTAACACGCCCCAATCTATCCCCGAGGCACTGACGGTTCGCGTCATCACCGCAGAAATAGGCTTGGCATCAACTGATGTAAGTGTTCGAGCAAGCAGCAACTCAACCCAGCTGAACATGAAGCAGAAGAACGCCGTTACACCAATACCTGAGCGGATCATTGGCAGAAATATCTTCATAAAGAACTTTGGAAAGCTGTAACCATCGATATAGGCGGTTTCATCGATTTCCCTTGGAACACCTGACATAAAGCCTTCAAGGATCCAAACCGCCAACGGCACGTTAAACAAGCAGTGAGCAAGCGCGACCGCAATATGGGTGTCGAACAGGCCTACCGATGAATACAACTGGAAGAACGGCAACAGAAATACTGCAGGCGGTGACATTCGGTTGGTCAGCAGCCAGAAAAACAAGTGTTTATCGCCGACAAATTTGTAGCGTGAAAAGGCATACGCAGCAGGCAGTGCCACTGCTAGCGTAATGCACATATTCATTACCACATAGATGATGGAATTGACGTATCCCATATACCAACTTGGGTCGGAGAAAATGGTCTGGTAGTTCTTAAATGTCCAGTTCTCGGGCCAGAAGCTTAGGCTTCCCAATATCTCTTGGTTTTCTTTAAACGACATATTGAGCAGCCAATAAATCGGCAACATCAAGCAGATGATATAAAGTGCTAAGCCGACAATTTGGGTATAGCGTGTGTATTTTGACTTCGTCATGGTTAAATCCCTTTATTTATTCTCACCGTGCGTCATCGCGGTATAGAACACCCAACTGACGAGTAATATGATCAAGAAGTAAATGATGGAGAAAGCCGCAGCAGGACCAATATCAAATTGTCCGATGGCCATCTTGGTTAAGGTTTGGCTTAAAAACGTGGTTGAGTTACCTGGCCCCCAGCTMAGTAAGCACAAAGGGTTCGGTGTAAATCATAAAGCTGTCCATGAAGCGCACTAACACGCCAATCAATAACACACTCTTCAACTTTGGGAGCTGAATGTAACGGATGATTGACCATGTAGAGGCGCGATCAATATTGGCCGCTTGATAGTAGGCATCCGGAATAGCGCGCAGACCTGAATAACACAGTAAGGCGATGAGTGAGGTCCAGTGCCATACGTCCATCAGAATCACAGTCAACCAAGCATCGACCGGATTACCTGCATAGTTATAATCAATGCCAAGCCAGTTTAAAGCCCAACCAAATAAGCCAATGTCCGCACGACCAAAAATCTGCCAGATAGTACCGACAACGTTAAGTGGGATAAGCAATGGAATAGCCAACACGATGAGGCAAAACACCGACCACTTGCCTTTGGTTGGCATAGTGAGTGCCACAATAATCCCAAGGGGAACTTCAATCATTAGCACCGTAAACGTAAATCCAAACTGACGTAGCAACGCACCGTGTAGCCGTTCATCATTTAACGTTTCTCGATACCACTCCGTTCCAACGAAGTAGGCGGTATTAGCATCAAAGATGTCCTGTAGCGAGTAATTCACTACCGTCATCAATGGCACGATGGCACTGAAGGCCACCAAGGCGAAAACTGGAAGAACTAGAAACCATGCCTTGTTGTTGACTACCTTGTCCATTAGTGGCCTCCTACATTAACTAAGAATTCATCGACATAGAGCATTGTCCATTGCTCTGGAAAGCTGATGTACGCGACACTTTGCGGTACATGTTGGTCTTCTTGAAGGCGTGCTTTAATATGCTGTTCACCCAGCTTTAAAGT
>ASHK01001165.1 GCA_000695745.1 Vibrio madracius
TGTACCAGCCGTCTATATTACTCGCTGTGAGCAATATATTGTCGCCGCCACTGGAATAACCAGCAGCGTTGAACGCCGATAAATCGATATCTATAGCCACTATCGCATCGGACCCTCGCACAAATTCAAGTGCGTTTGATAGAACAGTATCCACTTCAGGAGAATCAGCGAGAAGCGCTTCATCAATCGCCAGCTCGTGAGTAACGACAGTAGGGTCGCCGCCATCATAGATTTTTACTGTCGATACAGACGTTGTTTCCGTCCCATCGGCATCTCTTGCCACCACGGGCAAGTTAAGAGATAACTCATTTAAACTACCATCATTGCCATGGTCTACCTCTTTAAATACTCGAAACGACAATTGGAAACTCGATGTAAGTCCAGATTCGACTTCGTAATCATTTGGTAACCCCACTCGAAACACAACTACGCCGTTTTCATCAACACCATCAAACGTTTTGTCACCGTTATCGCGCCAAACAACGTTAAGCCCATTCGTTGTGATTGGGTTTCCTATCGA
The DNA here is from genome assembly GCA_000695745.1 of Vibrio madracius. GTDB lineage: Bacteria > Pseudomonadota > Gammaproteobacteria > Enterobacterales > Vibrionaceae > Vibrio > Vibrio madracius. The sequence goes on from ASHK01001165.1 coordinate 521, forward strand.
ATCAACAACCGCATTACCGCTTGTAATACCCAGATCCACTTCGACGATATTGTCTTCCGACGCAGTAATAAATATTGCGTTGCTATCGCTCGTTGTTATTTCATCAGGAGCTGTACCTTTTGGTAACTCGGTAACTTCAAGTGCAGTAGTCCCTAACGATGCTTCACCTGAATCATTAACGGTAACGTTCAAGGTCAGTTTGGTGACATCTTTATCAGAATCTCTTGCGGTAACAATAAAAGGAAGCTGCATCGGATCAGAGGTATTATCTATTTGTTGTTTTAACTCGAACGTGTAATCAACCAAACCTCCCGTAGTTGCATCCGGTGAAGTAAATGAAACCACAAAAACCACATTAGAAATATCACCGATGTACCCTGTCAAAATCGAGCCTGTGGGGCTCAAGGTGTAAAGCACTTCTTCTCCATTGCTATATACTAAGGGCTGTTCGCCAATCTCAAAGTATACTGAGGCATTATTGGAGATATTGGTATCAAGATCATCAGCACCGAGCGCCACATCAAATTGACCAGCCCCCAACGCAGAATCAGTACTAACATCGCTTTCTGATACGGAAGCATCACTCTTTGAAGTTAAGACCGGATCCGAACCATCCTCTATCAACAATGTAAACTCACCCGATTCCAAATCAGTGCCGTCTGTGTCTTTCCCTCCTATAAGCAGAGGTAGTTTCAACAGGTCGTTTTTATTAGGATGATTTAAAGGGCGCTCAAGGATTATCTTCACATTACCCGTTACAAACGTAGGGTCACCGGAAGATACCGCGCCTGATAAGGTGATGGAAAAAACTGTTTGACTGCCCGAGGTGGCAGTAATCATTGTCGAGTCATTACTTAGGCTATAACTCAGGGCCATTAGATTGGCGCCACTGGTCAGGGCAAGGTTATCTAATAGGTTGAGTGTCGACGCTCAAAAACAAGACTGTT
>ASHK01001166.1 GCA_000695745.1 Vibrio madracius
CCAACCATAATAACGCGGCTGTCTTTTGCACTATCGAGTCCAATTGAGTACAACTGACCTTTCTCAGAGCATTCAATATCTAAAGACACCACATTTAACTCGGGCGCATAGTCATAGGCTTTGCATTTGGCGTTAGTGATTCGGATGTACTGATGGGAGGTATTGGCGTTAATTACTTCGCAATGGCCAGTTACGGCCAAACTGCCTTGAATAAAACGTTCCATTAAAAAGCGGTCAGCTAATTTTATGTCGGCTTCAAGCACGAGAATATCATTGCTTATCAATAATTCATGGAGTTTGCGTGCGCCCGAAATAGACTGACTATAGACAGCAACGAGCGTGTCACCCTCAAAGCTTTTCAGCGCAACGGGCTTAAGGTTTATAGGGAGTTTGGCATCAGAAGCCAACTCATCGACCCGATCAGCTGTGTAACTTGGTACGAAAAACACTGGTCTTTGACCATCGACAACAATTTGGACTGGTCCACTAGCCGTCGAAATCCACAGTTCAATTTGTGGCCCTTGGCGTGTATCTCTTGATTGTCGGGTTAATAGAAACCCTTTATGGATGTCCAATTCGGTGTTTTCCTACTGCAATATATGTTTTGTACGAATTTTGAACGAAATATCACTGTCTGATAATCGCGAGTGAAGAAGTAGTGTAACAAAGGCGCACGAACAGCGAAAATCTGCCAGCATGCGCTAAACTTTAATAGTGATCAGTATAAAATAGAATAGTGATTTATATTCGAGTTTTTGTAATTTTATGGCATATGATGTGTATTGGGTTTCATAGGTAAGTGTCGAGAAATAATCGTAGTAAAACGCGAGGTTACGTTTAGCCACTAGGATGAGTGACTAATTTGTAACCTAATGATTTTAAAGTTTTTATGATTGACGACGCTTCATCTTCATCGTAATGTGTTTGCCAAAGTTTGCGCTTGTGCACGATCTGCATGAGAGCAATTACGTTTCAAATGAGGTAAGATAGCGAGTCATGCTGCTATCCACTCACCTCAAGTGGTCGCAGAGCCAATAGACAAGTGTGGAGATACAAGTTTGATTAATGTTTTCCTTGTAGATGATCACGAACTGGTTCGCACAGGGATACGACGTATTATCGAAGACGTCCGTGGAATGAATGTAGCAGGAGAAGCTGACAGTGGTGAAGAAGCCGTAAAATGGTGTCGTAGCAACCATGTTGACGTCATTTTAATGGATATGAATATGCCTGGTATTGGCGGTTTAGAAGCAACCAAGAAGATTCTTCGCCACAACCCAGACATTAAGATCATCGTGTTAACTGTACATACGGAAAATCCTTTTCCGACAAAAGTGATGCAAGCTGGTGCCGCTGGGTATCTAACCAAAGGTGCAGCACCGGATGAAATGGTCAATGCTATTCGACTCGTCAATAGCGGTCAGAGATATATTTCTCCTGAAATTGCTCAGCAAATGGCTCTTAGCAATTTTCATCAGCATCCGAGAACCCGTTTAAAGATCTTTCTGAACGTGAACTTCAAATTATGATGATGATCACTAAAG
>ASHK01001167.1 GCA_000695745.1 Vibrio madracius
AATACGTCTTTAAGCTTTGTTCCGTCTGGGTAGGTGTTGCCGAGGGAAATAGTTTGAGATTGCTGAGGAAGCACCTCACATTTAACCTTTGGTATTGGTCGTTTAAACTCGGTCTTGGCGACTTTTTTAGGTTGGCGCTTAAATGTCAATGTATGAAGTTGATCATCGTAGACGAAGGAATAATCTCCAGTGAATCTTATAGTTAGCGGCAAAGAAGAAGTATCACCGCATAACAGAGGCAGCGGTGTATTAAACTTTACCTTTTTAGGAAGCTTATTATCACAGAGTGCATCGATACCACTAACTTTGAGTTGATAGTTATCTTTATTTAGAGTGACGATCAATGGCGTTGTGGTGTCGAGAGGGTAATCTCTACTGGTTGTGGAGGTAGAGATCGTTAAGTAGGGTGATGCGAATAGCGATGGCGAGGCCAACAGCATACAAGCAAGTAGGGTCTTATGTGTCATGCTCAATCCGTTGTTCTGATAGTCCGAGATTACTATAAGTGGCCTAAAACGGTTCACATCATTCTAGGGCCTACGCCTCAAAGTAAGAGAAAGTTCACAGAATATATTCTTGGGGAGGAGTGAAAGGGGATGATTTTGGATGAAGAATGATGAGTTATTATAGATAGATGAAACGAAAGATATTGCTGTCACTGCTGATTCCTTCCATCTCGTTTGCTATGAGTACATGGCCATCTCGTTATGTAATGGGTGAGTTAGCATTAAGCGACTTAAATCAAGTCACAACACTGATGGATGTTTATGATTGTGGTGAGCAAGAACATCAGCAGTTTTGTGGTTTTGATACCAATTATCGTGGTATCCCTTTGGAAGCACAAATCGATGTAGTCAATCAGTCGGTGGTGAGAATCACCTTTGTCATCCCAATGACAGTGACGAATTATACCAGGCTTCAAACCCTACTGCGTTCAGACGGTTTTCAATTAGAAAGCGTTAAAATAGCGGGTAAAGAGTTGATTGTTGAAAATTTAATCAATGAGGACTTACCTCATATAGCCGATAAGAAACTGGTGGAATTTTTGAACTTACATCCCATTTCTGTGTCCAAACTGTTTACCTGGATCCGCAAAAATGAGATTCAGGATATGTTAGCAACAGAACGCTTTTAATGACGAGTGACAAAGAGCAAATCGTGCTCACGTGGACTTTCCCCAGCATTCTAACACTGTCACACAATAGTCTTACGGCTGTCATTTCAATGTTACATTTGATGAGTAACTTGAACTGCGTAAAGTATAGAAGGAGTTAACCATGAAAAAAATGAGACGTGCACAGCTTCATCGTTGTCGTATTCAATACTGGAAAGAAACCAACCAGAAAGCAACAGACAAAGAAAAAGCATAGTCACACTTTACAAACCACGACGTAGAACCAGCATAAAAAGTAAGTGCTGGTTTTTTCGTTTTTAGCCTTTAAAAAAAGATAGACAACCTCATATTTGAGGAATACAATCCGCTCGTTTTGGGGAGTAGTCACCCGTTTATTTGTCGTCATCTCGTTAAGTCTAGGGCTTATCCGGCAAATAAGAGCGCATTTTGCGCTTTGACGAGACCAACGCAATCAAATGCCCAGTATTTTGTTACTGGGTGATGTATTTGTTTGTGGAAGGTCGACACCCATACCTATCGTCCTTCCGCCTGGAGGACTTATGAGCCCATCTATTTACGTTTCCTTTTTCGTTTTAACGCTAGCTCTGGTGGCGTTAGACATATATCAAACTCGTGGTGGACAAATCTCTATCCGCAAAGCAGCGATATGGAGTGTGTTTTGGTTTTTACTTGCTTTTGCGTTCTCGGCAACGATCTATCTCTTCTGGGATTTTTATGCACCAGCAAGTGACTATACCGCTGAAAAGCGAACAGTCTCATTCTTAACGGGTTATTTGTTAGAGAAATC
>ASHK01001168.1 GCA_000695745.1 Vibrio madracius
GCATTCTTGATGATTGTCGATTTGATTTCAGCCACCTTCTGTTTGGTGCCTGTGATTGCAGCCGCAACTCAATTTGATAGAGCGTCGTTCATCCACACAGTGAAACAAAGATTCATTACCCAAGTAGGCGGTTGCGCAGTTGCTTCCATGTTTATTGCAACGATGATGGGTCATCAATCGGTTATCATTTTCTACTCGTTAGTGCTGGGCGCTATTATTTACACTATTGCTAACTGGATGAGTCGTGAGAAAGGTCCAAATAAAGAAGTTCATGCTGACGCACTGTTGGCGACAATGTTGCCAATTCAACTCTATATTGGCAATGTGAATGCTGGATTGGACAACACCTTCTTGCGAGCTTTTGAACTGGCCACTACATTAGGCATCTTGTTCTTCTTATTCCATTTAACCAACAATAAACAGGTGAGTACCAATGGGCATTAACGGCGTTACTGACAGCATTACTTTTGTTATGGACAGAGCAAGCAGTGAGTTCAAAAAACTCACAAACGCCACATTAAAAACAAAAGTAGGCATAACCGTCGAAGAGTTTGGGGCACTGAAAACACTGTGTGTGCGTGGAGAGATAAACCAACAAGAATTAGCCAACACCCTGCTTCGGGAGCGCTCATCGACCAAGAAACTGGTCGATTCATGCATAAGAAAAAACATGGTCGAGAAACAAGACTCTCCTACCAATAAAAAGAGTGCCTTACTGGTGATTACATCGCTTGGACGCGATGTCGTAGCGGAGGCGGAAACCATTTTAAAGGCGATCAATCAAAAGCTATATCGCGATATCAGCAGTGATGAGTTGGCGGTGGTCAGAAAGGTATGTGATAAGCTTTTAAATCATAAATGATCGTTTAGCCTATGATGACGACGTGATCCAAAGTCCCATAGTAGAAACGCTAGGTTTCTCCGCCAGACTTAGGATAAAATAGCGCAACCAACCTAACGATGAAAAGATGACAAACCGAATGACTGAATTTGATAAAATGCTTGCTGGCGAAGAGTTTGATGGCGGTGCTGATTGTGTCAACCTTATTCGCCAGAACGCTTCAGATTTATTGCAAAGCATCAACCAAAATACCGATGATTCTCAGCGCAGCGAATTGTTCCAGCAGTTAATGGGCGCGATTTCATCATCTAGCATCATTCGATCTCCATTTCACTGCGAGTTTGGTAAAACCATCTCAATAGGTGAAAAGACGTTTATCAACATGAACGTTACCATGTTGGATGGTGCTAAAATTACCATTGGTAACAACGTGTTAATAGGGCCAAATACGCAGCTTTATTGTGCTAGTCATGATTTGGATTATCGCAAGCGTAGACACTGGGAAACCGTGTGTGAACCCATAACCATTGAAGATGATGTGTGGATTGGTGGGAATGTTGTTATCAATCAAGGGGTAACTATTGGCGCTCGTTCAGTCATTGCGGCCAATTCCGTTGTCAATAAAGATGTTCCAGCGGATTCACTCTATGGTGGAACACCAGCTAAGTTGATTCGAAAGATTACCGAGAATCAATAAGATAACGACACCAATCTGCCGTGACCACATAAGCCGGTCATAGGGAAGACGTCGCTAAGATTACGTTCAGTTAACAAGAGCGAAAAAGGGCCTGCATTGGATGCAGGCCCTTATCATGAGTTATCGTCAATGTACCCCAATGGGTCGATTATTCGTAATCTGAAGCGTACGTTTCTTCATAAGTGTGTGAGTACAGTTCGAAAAGGTTGCCAAACGGGTCTTCTAGGTAAACCATTTTGGCAGGCTTACTATCATCTTCTGGGTGGTAACGCATGATATCCATTCTGACTTTACCGCCGTATTGCTCCGTGCGAGCAATAGCACCTTCAAAATCATCTGTTTGTAGACAGAAGTGAAAGATACCCAGACGAGAGAAGTCAACGTTGTGACGTTCTTGGCGCTGTTTCATTTCAAACAGCTCAACACCAATGCCATCGGTTGTCACTAAGTGTGCGATATTGAAGCCTTTAAAGCCCTCGCCAAATACGGCGATACACATGCGGCCAATCGCGGTTTCACGTTCTTCAATCACTTTGGTATTGTTCATTACGATTTTAAGTCCAAGCGCTTTGGTGTAGAACTCAACCGCTTGGTCCATATCGCCTACCATGATGCCTACGTGATTCATTTTCATTAATTTGACTTTCGAATCAATGATCTGTAGTGTTGTTGATTGATTGGAAGAGAAATGTA
>ASHK01001169.1 GCA_000695745.1 Vibrio madracius
TAAGAATCGTTACAAGGTGGTAACTGGACATCAGCCATTGAGCGTCTTGAAGCGCTGGATTCACGTTACCCATTTGGTGCTTATACAGAACAAGTGCAACTTGATTTGATTTACGCTTATTACAAAAACGATGATTTAGCGCTAGGTTTAGCGACTATTGAGCGTTTTTCTCGATTAAATCCAACGCATGAGCGTTCTGACTGGGTATTGTATATGCGTGGATTGACGCATATGGCACAAGACCGAAACTTCATGCACGATCTTCTCAGAGTCGATCGTTCTGATCGTGACCCGGAGCCGGTAAAAGCGGCTTTTGCTGACTTCGATCGTTTATTAAAACGTTACCCTAACAGCCCTTACGCAGAAGATGCACAAAAACGAATGGTGGCGTTAAAAAACCGACTGGCGAACTACGATCTTGCTACGGCTGATTTCTATGTTCGTCGCGAGGCTTGGATTGCCGCTATTAACCGAGCTCAAGAAATTCAAAAGACGTACCCTGACACCGAAGCTGCTCGTCAGTCACTCGTTCTGCAAAAGAAAGCCTTTGAAGAACTAGGAATGCAGGAACAAGTCGAGCGTACCGAGAAATTGATGGAGCTAAACCCACTTTAGGGTTATGGACAAACTTGCCTTTCAAAGCGCTGCCAATGCAGCGCTTTTTTTATATCCATTAATTGGAAAAATTCCTTTTTTATTTATATATTTATCTATAGCGCAGTAGCAAAAAGGGATAGTTGTGAAGGCGATTTTAATATGTTTTGTCATAGGGATTATGACGCTTCCAGTAAGAGCTTTAGAGTTAACGCCTCTAAGCAACGAGCCGTACACAGGCAATCTAGAGACTTTGGCTGAAAAGCACATTATTCGTGTTTTAGTCTCAGCTGATCTCGGTTTTTACTACATCGAAAAAGGCCAGCCTAAAGGTATTGGTGCGGAGCAACTTTACCACTTCGAAAAAAGCCTGAAAAAAAGGTATCCGAAGATGAAGGTGCAAGTGATTCCCGTTCCTCGGGACGATCTTATACCTGCTCTGGTCAATGGGTATGGTGACCTGGTCGTTGCCAATCTAACCATTACACCGAAAAGAGAAAAAGTCGTCCAATTTAGCACACCGATTCTTTCAGATATCAGTGAGCTCATCGTAACGAATGATGATTTTCCTGCTTTAGATAGCATTGAGGGCTTAAGTGGCAAAGAAATTTGGGTTCGTGGCAGTTCTAGTTACTTCGAGAACCTTCAGGCTTTGAATCAAAAGCTTACCAGTGAAGGCAAAGCGCCCGTCTACGTGCAGTATCTAGAAGAAACCTTACAAGACTACGAGTTGGTTGAAATGGTCAAACAAGGATATATCGACGCCACGGTGCTAGACAGCCATAAAGCCTTCTTTTGGAAAAAGACATTCGGTGACCTAAATATCCATGATTCCATTCCGCTTAGTAACAATGGTCAAATTGCTTGGGCTATGCGCAAGAATTCTCCACAGCTAGCGAAGCTAGTGAACGACTATATAAAAACAGCTAAGCAAGGAACATTATTAGGAAATGTTATTTATAATAAATACTTAGAAAATACATCTTGGTTTTCAAAAGCACTTGATCCTAAAAATGTCCAGCAGCTAGACAAACTTAATCTCACTGTTCAAAAAAGTATGGTGACAAGTACGATTTCGATTT
>ASHK01001170.1 GCA_000695745.1 Vibrio madracius
GCCATTGCTGTATTGATAGTGAGCGAGTACTTCTCCTGCCTTACGCCAGTTTTCTCCCACCGAGCGTTCGATCTCAATCACATCATCATCGTTAAGTTGAACGGCAAGTTGCCCACGTACATTGGCCAACATACGTTTATTGATCCCACGATATTTGGCTCTTGCGACGGTTTCTTGTCCGGTATAGCAACCTTTACTAAAACTAATGCCATCCAATGCTTGTAGATTTAGAGCTTGAGGGATGTGCTGATTTTGCTGCTCTGCTTCTACGATAGGTAGTCCCTGTTCAATATCGAACTTAGTCCAAAGCGACTCTTCTACCAAAGTCGTTCAGGATCAGTAGAGAGGGACGATTGTAGTTCGCTATTCACTAATAGCATCCAACGTTCATCATCCACCTGAATCGCGGTACTGCCATTGTTTTGTCTTACGGTGCCAGAGGTTGGAAATTGTTGATCAATCCATTTCTGTGCACCTTTACCTATAATGCCAACGATAGGTTTAGCGCTAACAGCGAGTTCTACCTTAGAAAAAACCGCGTTACTTTTTAAGTTCTGTCAGCTCTTTTTCAAGCGCAGACTGAGGCTGAATCATCGCGTAGCCGTTGTCGATGTGGCATAGTCTAAAGGCACTCCACACTTTGCCTTTAGCATCGCAATGTGCTCCAAACGTGGATTGACTCTGTTCCAGTGACACCACATCACAAGTGACCTGACCTTGAAGGTAAGACTTTCGATCGTCGCCAGTCATTTCGATAGCTCCCCAACGATTCAGCCTAGTAAACAGTAAATCGGGAAGTTCAGTGGTAGGAGTGATTTCAATTGCCTGTGTGTTTGGTTGCCAATCCATAGTTCTTGGTCTCGTCGGTAAACATACCACCATGTTAATCGCCAGGATGGATTTTGTCAGCCGAATGTTGTTGCACGAAATCTTGTGATGAAAGTAGAGTTTGTGTGATGCAGGCAGTGGTGGGCGATAAACTTGCTTGTTACACTCGGCCGATATTAGTTGTAGATGGAGAATGGAATGTACTCTAGTGAAGAAAAAGCACGAATTAAATGGGCGTGTCGTCGGGGTATGTTAGAGCTGGACGTAGTGATTATGCCGTTCTTTGAGGAATGCTTTGACACTCTAAATGATCAAGAACAGAAAGATTTT
>ASHK01001171.1 GCA_000695745.1 Vibrio madracius
CTAGCACTGTGGTGTCTTTGATCGTCATACGGCTGTTGACTGCCTCGTGTATCGGCATGTCTATGGTCGAGTCAAAAAACGCAGACACATCGCGATCATTGGATTATCTCCAGCAGCACTTGCAATAGAAAAACAGTTGATGGCGATTCATCGAACTAATGATATCAACATTGAGATATATGATGACCGTACTGATCAGCGATTTGGTTATCTAGCCCGTTCTCCCTACCGAGGCCGAGTTGCTGCACTGTTGGAGAAAGCCAACAACAATGAGATTGACGAAGTCTATATCACACTTCCTATGATAGCGAAGGCACGAATCATCGATTATATCACCGAGCTTTCAGATACCACGGTGGATACCTTCGTCGTTCCTGATTTGTATAGCTACAATCTTTCTTCCTCCCAGTTTAAGTCGGTAGGCAATGTTCAAATCTTGAGTGTTTTTGCGACTCCGTTCGATGGAGTTGGCGCAGTGATTAAACGCCTTGAAGACATCGTGCTTTCGATTTTGATTTTATTGTTGATTACTCCTTTGTTACTTGCGATAGCAATAGGGGTAAAAAGAAGCTCTCCCGGTCCCATATTGTTTAAACAAGATCGATATGGTTAGGAGGTAAGAAGATTAAAGTCTGGAAGTTTCGCTCGATGACGGTAATGGAAAACAACACGGATTTTAAACAAGCCACACGCTTTGACCCTAGAGTGACTAAGTTTGGTGCGTTTATTCGACGAACATCGCTCGATGAGTTACCTCAGTTTTTTAATGTGTTGCAAGGAACCATGTCCATCGTGGGTCCTAGACCACATGCGGTTGCTCATAATGAGCAGTATCGAAAGATTGTCGATAACTACATGATTAGACACAAAATAAAACCGGGTGTTACAGGCTGGGCGCAGATAAATGGTTATCGAGGCGAAACGCAGACAGTTGAGAAAATGAAAAAACGTGTTCAGTACGATATTGAGTACTTACAAAATTGGTCGTTGTGGCTTGATTTAAAAATCGTGTTTTTGACGATATTTAAAGGATTCGTTAATGACTCTGCGTATTAAGCGCATCATACCAATCCTCGGTGCAGTACTGCTTATGTCGCCACAAGCGTGGGCTGAATTGACGCCTAAGTCCCATATTGCTGTGGCTGGTATTGATGTTCAGTCTACGCTGGGACTGGACTATGGTCATGACAGTAATGTGACTATCAAACTCAGTCGAGAGACGAGATAAATTCGAATTATTTGGCATTGACGCCACGTATTCTAGCGTTAGGAGAACGGGGAGAAGACAGGTACATGCTGGCTTACTCAGGTGACATAACACGTTATGGACAATCAGGCCAGGATGACTTTAACGATCATTCCGTTTTATTTCAGTCGTCTTGGCGGTTTGGGCTCAAGCATGGTTTAACGTGGCTCGCACAACAAGACTGGGGGCATGAAGCCAGAGGAACGGGGATTACCGAAGGATTTACGTCTCAACAGTTGCGCAATTTTGGGGTGACGAGACCACTGGAAAATACGTTTTTAAACAGTGAACTAAGATATAGCTATGGGGCAAAAGAAGGGCGAGGAAAGCTGGAATTTGCGTGGCAAATTAAAGACCTAGAGTTTGTCGATCTGGATGAGGTAGAAAAAGCGGATTCTGACTTTTACCAATATGTTCAAGAGCAACAGTGGAAAGAGAACTCAATCACTGCCGATCTGTTTGACCAGTACTCAACCAGAACACGTTTTCGATATAGCTTAATTAGCAATCTCAGGCAGTACGATGCCAACTCGGCGAAAAATACCACTGAGAACTTTGCGTTGTTTGGAGTGAATTCTCAACGAACGGGTAAAACACGGATAGAAGCAGAAGTGGCTTGGTTATATAAAACCTTTCCAAACAACGATTCTGCGCAGAATTTCAGTGGTTTGAACTGGGATGTAAAAC
>ASHK01001172.1 GCA_000695745.1 Vibrio madracius
GTGTAGAAGTTTACTCAGTATCAACAGACACACACTTCACACACAAAGCGTGGCATGACAGCTCAGACACAATTGGCAAAATCAACTACTACATGGTTGGTGACCAAACAGGCACAATCACTAACAATTTCGGTGTAATGCGTGAAGGTCAAGGTCTTGCAGACCGCGCGACGTTCCTAGTTGACCCAGAAGGTGTTATCCAAGCAATGGAAATCACAGCAGAAGGTATTGGCCGTGACGCAGAAGACCTAATGCGTAAAGTAAAAGCAGCACAATACGTTGCCGCTCACCCAGGTGAAGTTTGCCCAGCTAAATGGAAAGAAGGTGAAGAAACACTAGCGCCGTCTTTAGACCTAGTAGGCAAAATCTAAGTTAGCGTTTAAATCTAAATAAACATTAACTAAGCGGCTAATTTAATTTAAAAATGAGTCTGCATTGTACGCCCCAATATCACATAGTGAATTGGGGCGTTTTAGTATTCCTAATTGGGAAATTAGATCTATTATTTGAAAGATTAAAGGTATGCCAAATACGCATGCACATAAATAGCATGGTTGAATTATAATTAACGCTATGAATCTATAAAATAATAGTGTTTTGTATTAAAGAACTACATTGTTGGTTGGTTTAAACGTTACTGGCTTTCTCTAATAAAGGCTCTTGATCCTTTTTATCTTGTCGCACAATTGTAATCACGGCCAAGATAATTAAAGCACACCCGATAAGATTATTTGCGCGAACTGTTTCACCTAGAAGGAAAACACCTACAATGACACTGAACACTGGCTCTAGGCAGCAGATAAGAGAGGCGGTTGAGCCACCTACAACTTTGATCCCAAGCTGAAGCGATGAAGCTGCTATTGCACCAACCAGTAAGGCAAAACCAAAAATGTAGCCCAAGACGCTGGTGTGTGGTTGTAGGTTAAATCACCCATTAGGTATGCCAGTAAAAATGCGGTTGGTGCGGAGAATAAGCATGAGTAAAAGGTAAGCTTAAATGTCCCCATATCTGCAAGTTTTGCGCGCTCAATGAAAATGATATAAAACGCGAAGCAAGAACTTGAAAGCATCGCAATAATTACACCCATTATAGTTACGCTTACATCACCAAATGAGATCGCAATTACGCCAGAAATAGCAAGAGAAAGTGCTAATATCTTGTTGATCGTGACCCCTTCTTTATAGAGTACGATACCCACAGCATTTACCAATATTGGATAAGTAAAATGCAGAGTTGTCGCCATCCCTGTAGAGATCATATTATAGGCTTGGAAAAGAAACATCGCCGTTAATAACCCACCTACGTTTCCTAGGATGAATAGGTTGAGAGCTTCTTTTTTTGTTATATCAAAGTTTTTCTTTTGACACTTCAATATAACGTAGGCAATTGGAATTGAAAATAGTAGTCGCCAAGCGTTGATGGATACCATAGATGCACCACCTGCTTGAGCATTGACAATTAAAAAAGGTCCAAAGCCGTAAATTACAGCCGCGAGGCAACAGAGTAATATTCCGTTAAATTTGTTCATGTTATTTTCCTTAGATGATTTTAATATTGATATACTTCTTCTAAATATTCGAGCACTTCTTGGGTTGTAGGGATGTAAGGGTAGGTAAATTGATCTGGTTCATGTTGAAACGCATCTGCTATCAAAGGAAGTACAGTGCGTTCAACATTCATTGATTTTAAGTTTGGTATATTTATTTTTGCTCCAAATTCTAATAAATGATTCGAAACCAGTTTTCCAAGCTCTGCTGCTGTGATATCCATCGGAATGGTCATCTCAAGAGCATTACCGATAGCTCTTGTTTTCT
>ASHK01001173.1 GCA_000695745.1 Vibrio madracius
ATTGCTTCTGTTCGGCTAATACCATGCCGAGATGGTTTACCGTTTCTTCTAAACGATCTTGATATTTCATGTTAGGCCTCTGTTAAAGATAACGTCTTGATTCATTTAATTAAGGCTTAGACTAACTAGTGGTTAAAACAGCATCATGTCACTCAGTGTCAATAAAACTTACTCTTATTACTTTATTTCGTGAGGAGATATTAGTTAGGGTTAATATAAGAGTAAGTTATCTAGATGGTTTATTTGTAATTAATAGAATTAAACTCATCTATTGATGCATATTATAAGCCTTGCAATCTTCCGTGCGAAAGGGGTAAGGTCGGGGCTGTAAAGTAATTATTGAAAGAAGTTTCTATTAATATCGATTTACACCGAAAAGTGAAGTATTTATATGATGAATGCATGGTTCAATTTAATTGACACTCAGTGACATTACTTGAGCTAGCGTAACGAGTAAATTGTCAGCAAGTTATTGTGGCAACGTATGCGACATCATAAATGCTCATCAGATGATGAATCGTTCCAAGCGCAATACTGCATTGGTTTACTAAGTGAATGATGTATTGGGGAGTAGTATATTTAACTTAGATAAACCATATTTATAGTAAGGTATTCATTAGGTTTTATTTAATAAAAACCACAAGGTCTTTCAGTTATATCTTTAATGGAGCAAATAATTTCATGTCATTTGTCGACTCAGTAAATATATAGGTTTATTCAATGAAATATGAGGTAGTATTATCCGCATATAATGATGTGGACGTATTGTCAGTTACTCTGTCTGGCTATTTACAACAAATAGATAAAGACTTTTCCATTTGCATTGCTGATGATGGTTCAGGTCTAGCTGTTAAGGAATTAGTAGATGAATACAAAGATAAAGGACTTAACATTCGACATGTATGGCATGAAGATATAGGCTTTCGTCGTGCGATGATTTTGAACAAAGCGGTTGCGAGTAGCTGCGCAGACAGAATTATATTTTCTGATAGTGATTGTATCCCTAGCCGTAATTTCATTTCAGATCATAAACGTCTATATAAAGAAAAAACGATTACTACAGGTCCCAGGGTTTATTTGAACGAAAAGATAACTAAAGACTTAAAAAGAAAATTAAAAACGCCATGTTATTTAAAAAACACTTTGAAGCTCCTATTGTTGTCTATATCGAAAAGAGTATCGCGAGCTGAGCAAGGAATACGTTTTCCTGATGTATTAACACCATTCATACGTAAACTTAAAGATGTCTGGCCATATGGAGCAAACTTTGCTGTCGATCGATTAGATTTTCTGCGAGTCAATGGCTTTGACGAAGATTTTGTTGGATGGGGCGGCGAGGATATTGATTTACATAAGCGCCTTAAACTTGATGGTATCGATTACTTAGGCGTTATGGGACAAGCGGTGTTATATCATTTACATCATCCTAAAAGAGTGGCCGACGACGGCGATGAATTATTAAAACAAATAAAGCATGATAAGCGATTACACTCCCAGAAATTTGCGTTAAATGGTGTGGATAACTGGCTTTAGGTAAGCATAGCCTTGGAATTAGAATGGTTGGAGGCTCATTTTGAACGACTTCCAGCCATTTATTTTTCCCATGGTCTGTCGTTACATCATTTGAGTCATCATCT
>ASHK01001174.1 GCA_000695745.1 Vibrio madracius
GCCATCGTTGTCAAACCAAGTATTTTCTAGCTTCGCGCAAGGTGTTGAGCATGTAACTAACCTCAATGGTTACGATACCTTGATCGCTCACTACAGCTACGATCGCGATGTGGAAGAGAAGAAAATCGAATCTTTCCTTTCTTATCAAGTCGATGGCCTAATTCTGACGGACACCAATCATACCGAGCGCACGCTACAAATGATAAAAACCGCAGGTATTCCAGTGGTAGAAGCGATGGACTTGCCGGTCAATCCTATTGATATGGCGGTCGGTTTGGATCATATGCAGGCGGCTTACGAAGTAGTGAAGCAAATGATAGCCAAAGGCAAGCGCAACATTGCTTATTTTGGTGCTCGCCTAGATACCCGAACTCAGCTACGTATGCACGGTTATGATAAAGCGGTCACTGAGGCAGGGCTGGAGCCTTTACACGTATTAACCAAAGAGCACTCTAGTTTTGCTTTGGGCAGTACTTTGCTCGACAAAGCTCTGCTAATTCAACCAGAACTTGATGGTGTATTTTGTACCAACGATGATATTGCAATTGGTACGCTCATGGCGTGTCGTGCTAAGCAACGACGTGTTCCAGAAGACATCAGTGTGGTTGGTTTTAATGCTCTGGATATGGGTAAAGTGATTAGCCCAACCCTAGCAAGTATCGATACTCCACGATTTGAGATTGGAAAGAAAAGCGCCGAGTTATTGCTATCGGCACTGTCAGGAGCCCCAAGTGAGCAGAAAGTTTTTGATATGGGCTTTACGATTACTGAGGGTGAAAGCCTCTAACTCAAGAACTAATGAAAACTCGGGGTAGGCTCGTAGGTTCAGCATGATTTAGTCGGCAAAGAGGAAACTCGCTCCTCGGTCTGCCGCTGAGACGTTCTGGCGACAAGTTGCAAACAGGTCTCTGCCCCAAGTCTGTTGGTGGATTGCGGTATCATGAGCCTCTAGGGGGCGAGTCTCGATACCTTCGAACACTCTGAGTTCTCCGCGCTGGCAATCTAATCGAATCCTATCGCCATCTTGTATACGTGCAATGTTCCCGCCTCGCAGGGCTTCTGGCGATACATGAATCGCCGCGGGGATTTTCCCCGACGCGCCAGACAGCCGACCATCGGTCACCAAGGCGACGTTAAAACCTTTATTTTGGATATTGCCAAGTAGTGGCATTAATTTATGCAGCTCAGGCATGCCGTTAGCTGCTGGGCCATTAAAACGCACGACGACCACGCAGTCGCATTCGAGTTCGCCTCGCTGATAGGCTGCTTCCACTTGGTTTTGGTCGTTAAATACTTTGGCTGGTGCTTCGATAATCTGGTGCTCTGGTTTTACCGCCGACACTTTAACGATAGCTTGCCCTAAGTTACCTGATACTTGCTTTAACCCGCCCGTTTTTTGGTAATACTGCTTGTCATTAGCGATGACCTCAGGGTTTTTCGTCCCATTAGAGCGTAACCAAGTTAGGACCTGATCATCAGATTGAGAGTCTAATTTTGGGTAGCAAAGCTGATCTTCAAAACGGCCAAATGCCGTCACGGTATCGCGATGCAGTAACCCTTGCTGGTTGAGT
>ASHK01001175.1 GCA_000695745.1 Vibrio madracius
TTTGGTTTACCAAACCGCTCACCGACATGTTTACCGACACTGCCGTCTTGGTGAAAGCTCTCGATGATCGTCAAACACCCTATTTCGAGCTTGTACAAACATTTGAAGGCGATGCTCTTCGCGGTTTTTGTAATCCAGTTAGGGCTCTAGGTGCCTCTATTGAGGTGGTATTTAGCATAGTGAATTCTCCCTAATTCTTTGAGTTCGTGTGCTGCGAAAAGTCGTCACAAGACGCTGATTTAGCAGGCGCCTTTTCGGGCTGGGAATGGTCGTAGATAGGCGTTCCTTTGACCCACAGTTTTAGCGCGTGCCAATATATGCCTACCACGACTTTCACCGTCATAATCGGGGTTTTTATCAGTTGTTTGACAAGGTTTGCTGAATTGAATGCGCATCCCTTCATAGATAGCGTCGCGTCAAATACCTTGTCAGATTTATGACAGGCAAGATGGACAAATAATCGCTTGCCAAGAGGTTTAAGACGCCAATGATACTGCTGGTCAATCGGGTTGAAAGGAGAAACGTGAAAGGCTTTGTCGTGACACCAATTCTGATGATTAACCCCTTGGTCAGCCCTAATCGCGTAATAGTGCCGTTCATTCCATGGCGTGTTGCTGACTTCCGCCAATAAATATTGCCAACGCCCTTCACCATCATAAAGGTAGTAAAAATTAACCGGGCTGAAGTAAAGTCCTAAATACCGCAAATGACAAACGGCAACGACTCGTCCAGTTAGATGTTCCCCCGTCAGCTCTTGGACTTTGCTCTGCACAGCAAGCTTTAAGCTGCCTTCACCTAAATAATCTTGTCGACGAAACCGAGCCCAGTGCCACCATCGGTCACCAAATCCCCACACTCTCTCCTGCAAAGACTCAAGTTCATCCAAGTCAATAGCGGGCATAAACATAGCGTAATTTAAGTGATGAGTTGTTGGCGTATAACGCCGATGCGCTACATGCCCTATCATAAGCTGACTGTGGGTAACCATTAGGCTGCTCCCTGCACTGAACGATCAGTGTCCGCTCGCGCCAAAATGCCCTCGACAACGTCTAGTGCGCTTTTCACGCCATCTTCATGAAACCCGTTGTACCAGTAAGCACCGCAAAACCAAGTGTTGTGGCTTCCTAACAGTTCGTTCCTTCGCTGTTGCGCTTCAATACTTTGTGTCGTAAAGACTGGATGGCTGTAGTTGAATTTTCTTAGGATTTTCGAACTATTAATCATGTCTGAAGAATTGAGAGAGACGCAAAACGTAGTCTCCGACTCAATATGCTGCAGAATATTCATATCGTAGGTTAACGTAGGCAAACGATGGTGTTCGTCTTCTGAACCATCTAATGCATAATTCCAAGACGCCCAAGCCGATTTTCTCACAGGAAGAAGGCTTTCATCACAATGCAGTATTACTTCATTTGATTGATACTCCATGTCGCCCAAAATCGATGCTTCAGATGACGTAGGGTTAGACAACATTGATAATGCTTGGTCACTGTGGCAAGCAAAGATGACTTGATCAAAACGCTCCGTTTTACCATTAACCATTATTGATACACCGACAGAATCACGAGTGACGGAGGTCACCGGTGAATTAAGCCGTATCTTATCTGCAAAGCCTCGCGTTAACGGGTAAATATAACTACGAGAGCCCCCTTCTATCACATACCATTGTGGCCTATTGACGACATCTAATAGCCCATGATTTAGGAAAAATCGTAGGAAAAAACCAAGTGGAAAGCTCTCATATCCGCTAAAGTAGAAGACCCAAATAGCGGCCCCCATAGGTAGAATGTAGTTTTGAGTAAAATAATCTGAAAAGCCATTGCTTGTGAGGAAATCCCCGAGCGTTTGCGAGGCTATACGCGTTTTGTCCGTCTGTGCGGAGGCCTTTGCTAGCTTGTTAAAACGTAGAATTTCAAAAATGAATCGATAAAAAGTCGGATTAAGCAAGTTGCGCTTTTGCGCAAACAAAGTCGATAGGGTATGCCCATTGTATTCTAGACCATTGGCAGCATTCTTAACGCTAAAACTCATCTGGGTTGGGACACCTTTCACGCCAACTTCATCCATCATACGAATAAAGTTTGGGTAGGTTCGGTCGTTGTAGACAATAAAACCGGTATCGATGGCATACAACTGCCCGTCAACTTCTACATCAACCGTAGCGGTATGACCGCCAATATAATCATTGGCTTCAAATAGGTCACGTCGTGATGTTTGTGTAAGTAGTATCCACACGTTAGCCCTGAAATTCCTGTTCCTATAATCGCTATTTTCATAGAAATTCGTCCTTTACCTATTACGCTTTAGTGATCAAGCGTGATACCAACCGAGTTTGTAAGCCATAGGGCAAGCTGCCGATAAAACGAAGCGCCCACGTGAATCTTTTTGGAAAATAAATGTATGCAGACCGTTTCTGAATACCGGATTGAATTGCATTGGAAGCCTCTTCAACTGACACCATCATCGGCATATCAAAATCATTTTTATCGGTAAGGGGAGTTTTAACAAAGCCAGGAAAGACACAGCTAATATCCACACCCTTATTTTTCCAATCAACCTTGAGAGTTCGAGTTAAATACGTAATGGCGGCTTTTGAAGCGCCATAAGCTTTCTGCTCTTGGCAAGGCGAGTTCCCCCGCGATAGAACTGACCACCACCACGTGATGCCCTGGTTTGAGTCTGGTTTGAACCTGTTCTAGCACATTGACTGTCCCCATGACATTGACAGCCAGAACACGTTCAATGAGTGCAGCATCGATAACTCCATCGTCGATATACTCACAATCACCAGCATTCAGTATCCATAACGTTGGTAGCACATCGATGTTAGCGAAGGCCATCATGACCTGCTCTCTGTTGGTGATGTCAAAAGCAAGAGGAACAATATTTTCGTTGCTGGCTTTGAGCGCTTCTAATTTCTTGATTGAGCGCCCACATGCGTAAACCACAAAGCCTTGATTGGCATAATCTTGAGCCAATTGCCAACCTATTCCAGATGACGCACCTGTGATCAGTACTGTTCGATGTAAATCAGACATTACTTCCCTAGCCTCTGTTTGATGTTCTTGATAACAAAGCCCAGTAGAGGGATGTTTTCGTACAGCATCTCTCCAAGATCAAAATAGTCTCTGTGGTAAATGACCCGCTCGCCACTGAAACAGATGTGACTGACGCCATTGACTTCTACTGCCTCACCGCCATTTAGTTTTGGGTGCTGTAGTTGCATCGTCCACGTCAAAAAACCGTATCTTCTACTTGCTGATGATGGCGAATATCAAAATCACATTTGATGACATTGGTGTAAAGAGAATCAAAATAGGCTGACAGTTCATCCCACCCTTCTAAGCGATGAGCTGAATCCTCAAATACCACATCCTTGTGATAAAGCTGTTCAAGAAGATGCAGGTTGTTCTTGTTTAGCTTTTGATACACCTCGCTAACCATTTCTATATTCATAACAACCCTTAATTCGTTATACAAATGTCTCTAAAGTACAAGCTAGTACACCTTGAAAGTTATACAAGATTTGGAATGTACAACTTTTTGTATAAGTGTTACGGAGGGCAGGTTTGAAAGGATCAAAAAAAAGTGAAA
>ASHK01001176.1 GCA_000695745.1 Vibrio madracius
CTCGTTGCCTGATAGCAGTAGGCCAACAGTCCACATTCCGGCATTATGACCCTCTTCGATACCCGGAGCGGCATCATCGACTTTCACACAAGCACCAACACAGCCAACACCAAGCTCAATCACGTTTTTCAGTGCCATAAACGGTGCAGGACGACCACCTTGAGGGAGATCATCTGTGGCAACCACATAATCCGGTTTGTAGCCGTAGTCTGCAGCGACAGGAATAAGTGCATCCATAACCTCTCTTGGGTAACCAGAGCACGAGCCAATCTTGATTCCTTTGTCTTTAAACGAATTCACCACCTCAACGGCATTAAGAATCGGCTCAGCATGATCCGCGACTTTGGCTTTTGCAAAGGCATAAAGGCGGCGTAAATTGTGTCGACATCTGATTCACTCATCTCTTTACCGAATTGCGCAATCCAACGTGTTTTTACGCCTGGTAATTGACCGACCGCTTTAATATGGTCCCATTTACCAATGCCCATGGGCTCACGAGCTTCAGCAAGTGTAATATCAAAGTTGAAACCCTGTTTAAATGCTTCCACAAAAATAGTCGTTGGTGCAAATGAACCAAAGTCCACAATAGTCCCTGCCCAGTCGAAAACGATGGCTTGAATTGGAGATGAATTAGACATAGTTGAAATCCTTACATACTTTAGCGATTGCTTGCTCGAAAATATCGAGTGCGGTTGTCAGCTCTTCACGAGTAATAACGAGGGGGGGACTAAGCTGGATAACATTGCCTTGCGACACTTTAAAGCTCAGTCCGTGATTCAGACATTGATAAAGAACTTGTTCTGCCTCGTCGAATGCGCGTGCTTTAGTGACATGGCTCTTCACTAATTCCACACCCCAGAGTAGACCAATACCGCGTACGTCACCAATGACTGGATACTGTTGCTTCATCGTGTCTAGGCGAGCTTTGACATACTCACTGTCACGACGTGTTTTTTCTAAAAGATTCTCTTGTTCAATGGCTTCCATGGTAGCCAGTGCCGCCGCGCAGCCAAGCGCACTTTTCTCGTGGGTATAATGACCCAGAGAAATCTCTGCAGCGGTGTTGTATTTTTCTTTGGTTACCATGGCGGCGATAGGCACTAAACCACCACCAAAACCTTTACCAATGCATAAAATATCCGGTTCGATATCAAAGGCTTGATAGGTGAACCACTCGCCGCTTCGGCCCATACCGTTTGGGATGTCGTCGATAATCAACAGCACATTATGCTTGTCACATATTTCGCGTACGCGTTGCCAGTAGGCTTTAGTTGGCACTTGAACATCGGTATTGCGAACACCTTCAGCAATAAAAGCGCCGATACCGCCTTCTTTCTCGATAACGTATTCCAGATAATCTGCATAATGTACATCGCTGCCATCTTTAGAAGGCAAAGCACCTCGGTAGGACACGGCCGGTGGAATACGCTCAACACCTGCCATCAAGGGCCCCATACCTTCACGAAAGCAAGCTTCACCTCCGACAGAAATGGCATCCAGCGACGCGCCGTGAAAAGAGTCCCACAGTGACACTACCTTATGACTGCCGGTAATGTAGCGCGCTAATTTAAGTGCATACCGACAACAGAAGTGCCTCCGGGCGCAAATAACGACTCGGTTCAAATCGCCACCGCAAATTTGCGTAAGTTTCTCCGCACATTGCACTGCCGCTTCGTTGGTAAAACGACGTGGCGAAAACGGTAACGAGTGCATCTGCTCAGTCACGCGTCGAATCACATGAGGATGACCATAGCCAAGCTGGTGGACATTGTTGCCATGAAAATCCATATAGCGCTTACCGCGGGTATCTTGAATGTAGATGCCTTGTGCTGCTTCTAAAGAATCCAAGCAAGGTGTGGACATTGATTGATGCAGAAACACATCCGAGTCACGTTTAAGCAGGGCTTGGGTCGCGTCGTCTTGAATGTTCTGATTCCACTGGTGGCGGGCGGGCGTGTTATTCACGTCCCCTTCGCTGCGTAAATGGGTTGCTTGCACTGGCACTATGCCACCTCCCAGTACATCGCTTTTTTAACGGCGATGATAAGGCGCTCTATATCTTCTGGATGTACGTCACCAATATTGCCGATACGGAAACAGTCCGCATTGGACACTTTGCCTGGATAAATCACAAACCCTGCTGTTTTAGACGATCGTAGAATTCTTTGAACTGATAATCTCCGTGAGCTGGGGAGTAGAAAGAAGTAAATAATCGGTGAGTGCAAATCGTCGTTAAGAAGTGGGCGAAAGCCAAGCGAGCGCATGCCTTCAACCAGCGTTTTCTGATTGGTAACGTAGCGTTGATGACGAGCAGAAATCCCCCCTTCTTGTTCCAGTTCAATTAATGCTTGATAGAAGGCGCGCACAGTATGAGTTGGCGAAGTGAAGCGCCACTTGCCGTGATTAACTTGCATACATTGCCATTGATCATAAAGATCGAGACTGAGAGAACGGGCCTGACCTTTGCATTTCTCAAGCTCTGTTTGCTTGGCAATCACAAACCCAAAGCCGGGAACGCCTTGGATGCATTTGTTGGCAGAGCTGATCATAAAGTCGATACCCAGCTCACCGATATCCATGGGAATACCACCAAAGCTCGACATCGCGTCAAGAATGACCACTTTGCTATGTTGTTTTGCCAATGATGCAATTTGCTTAATAGGGTTCAGCATGCCTGTCGTAGTTTCGCAGTGTACGATGGCAACGTGGGTAATCGTATCGTCTTGTTTGAGCAAGGCATCAATGGCATCGATATCTGGCTGATTAATCTCACCAGGAGCCACTATTTGGGTGGCGATATTGAGATAGCTTGCGATCTGGGCGATACGCGCACCGTAAGCGCCATTGTCGATGACAAGCAGTTTTCCGTCTTTACCGATAGCGCTGCCAATAGTGGCCTCTACGGATGCGGTACCACTACCTTGCATCAATACGCTGGTATAACCGTGATGGGAAGTCGCTAACTGGGTTAGCTTGGTACGAATGACTTCGACGACACCTTTATTGTATTCATCGTCCCATGTACACCAGTCTTTAAGCATCGCTTGGCGAACCGTTTCTGACGTAGACAGAGGACCTGGAGTTAACAGCAAATAATCGTTTTTCATG
>ASHK01001177.1 GCA_000695745.1 Vibrio madracius
TTTCCGTCGTCGATCCTGACATTAACATCACCGATACAACTAATAACCAAGAGATGAAAGACGTCGCACCGATGCAGTTCGTTCCCGGCGCTTATTATCTCTCTCCTATTAATGATCAGTGGGCATGGGGAATCGGACTATTTAGTAATTACGGCGTAGCTACAGATTATCCAGATGCGAGTTACTCAGGTGACCTTGCTGGTGACACATCTTTAGTCTCAGTGTCATTGAACCCTAATGTTGCCTACCGTATTAACGATTCATTCTCAATTGGGGTTGGGGTCAATGCTGTCTATGCCCACGCCAAGCTGAATCGTCACAAAGGGATATTAGCGGATGCGGTATTTGGTGGTTCTCCAAGTGATAAGCTTGTCTCTATGGAAGGTACCACCTACGCATTTGGCTGGAACCTTGGTGCGATGTATGAAATCAATGAAAACAACCGTTTTGGTTTTTCTTATCGAAGTGCGATAGATCTGGCATTTAAAGATGGTGACTTCTCTAGCTATGACACGGGAATCTCTACCCCTGCCGATACCAAAGCCGACTTAGATGTCACTCTGCCTGCCATTTGGGAGTTCTCGGGCTATCATAAATTTGCTAGCCGCTGGGCGGTACATTATGGCATTCAACGCACTGAATGGAGTGATTTTAAAGAACTTAAAGCCACATCATCAACATGTACTGGGGGTACGCCTCCGGGGGTATGCTTCTATAAACAGGAAGACTACCAAGACAGCAACCGCTATTCACTTGGGTTTACTCACTTCTTAAATTCAGATTGGACTCTACGTGCTGGTTTTGCCTACGACGAACAGGCCGGAAAAGCGACGTTAAGTATTCCGGATTCAGACCGTTACTGGTACTCTGCGGGTTTGACTTATCGCATCAATGACAAGATGACATTGGATGCAGGCTTTACCTACATCGATGCTAAATCGGGATCTTTTACTGAGAAGAACAAGTTGGATGAAGAACTCGTATTCACTGGTAAATCAGCCGCTTATATAAGCGCGATTCAGTTCAACTATCAGTTTAATTAATTCCAGGAGAATAACGATGAAAAAGCTACCACTGGCACTGATCATTTCAGCTTCATTACTCCTCTCTGCTTGCGGAGATGAAGGTGAACTCGTTGGTACTCCGACGACACCAAACTATGAGTCTTACATCCAACAATCACTTGCACAACCAACCAAATTAGTCTTTACGTTACAAGGCAGCAATGCAGACGTTCCGTTTCCTACATTTGCGTTAATGAACCAAACTGATGGAACATTAGAATTACCCACTGGCGGAGATGAGTCACTTACCAACCCAATAGCTGCCATGGGCCAGATGGATGGTTGGTCGACGACTTCGCCTATTTCGATCAAATTTGCAGCCCCATTAACGTCGTCACCTGATCCTTCATCTGTCACCCTCATTAAGTTGACCGAGGTTTAACATCAGCATCGCCAGCACCAGAAACTGTACTAACTTATGGTACCGACTATGTGGTTAGTACTTCAGGTAATAACCTCGTCATTACTTTACTCAAAGCCCTTGAACCATCAAGTGAATATATCATCGCAGTAAACGACAAGCTTCTTGATATGAATGGTGAAGCGGTCGGCACATCACAGGGCTATGCAGCTCTGAAATCAAGTGCGAAAATCTACACCGAAGGCACCTTAGCAAGTGCACAAAAAGTAGTACAAGGGACTGAAAAGCTCATCGCTGCCGGCACTTCTAACACAGTAAATACCACGAATATTGTCTATTCCACTTGGTTTTCTACTCAATCTGTTGGACAAACTTTGTTTGCGACTAAGTCTATGATTGCAGCTACTTTGCTGCCAGAGTATTCACCAAGTGATATTTGGAAAGGTGTCGCAAACCCCAACAATGTGGCGATTGATGACTTGGGTGAAATGACATTTGGAGTACCAGAAGATTATGCACAGGCTCTCGCAAACGATAGTAACTTTATTCAGTACATCAACACCGAGGACGCACGCAACAAGCTCTTAGGTGTTTATGCAAATGCGGGCACTGTCAACGTGACAAAAGGTTCTGTCAAACTGCCTTATTACTTAGAAACGGGTGCTAACTGGAACACCCAACCGTTTGAATCAGGCTCACCCAGTTTAGCCGTTATTAACAGTATCATTAGTAACGATGATGAAAAGGCAAACTTTGCAGCGCAGTTGGTTGCCAAGGGGATTGACCCTAGTGCTTTTGAGTCTGACCCGGCATCGCAACTACCCAAGCTAATGGGTACTACATTTACTAAGTTAGATGGTTCAAGGTATGACGAAGAGCGTATCATCACTCGCTATGCACCAGTGCCAGCGGTAAAATCGTTACCGGACGTCAACTTTTTATTATTTACTCCGAGCTCATCTTCTCCGACATCAGGTACTATTTCTGGTTTAGTAATTTACCAACAC
>ASHK01001178.1 GCA_000695745.1 Vibrio madracius
CACTATTATCGAGTTTTTATATGCACTTCACTACTCCCCTGAGAGCACGAGCGATTAAGACCCATGCCAGTTACGACCCTTACAAACCTTTTGCTTATTGAACGGATAGGTTGCTTACTTTATTTACTGACGCAGTGACTCTCTGAAACCAGAGCTGACTTTAGAGACAATAACTTGACTAATGGGTGACAGGGACGTCTAGGCGATGAAATCCACGGACTGATAAACTAAAAATGCTTGATAGGATTGATCATACAAGCTGCTATTCGATGAGTGAAAATTTGGCAATTGGGATGGAGAGAAACGATGCCGCCCACTTAAAGTGAACGGCATTACTGTACAATGCTCGTTGTTTAATCGATTTCAGAACAATACTGTAATAACTGTTGCTTACGAGGGTCCTGAATCAACTTCCAGTGTATTCCTTCAACGGCACCTGCGAACTTCCACAACAATTTGATATCCACATCGTTGCCATACGTTCCTTTTACTCTATTGAAAACATGTGGCGCCCCCAACTCCAAGAAGGTTTTCACATCTTCAATACCGGATTTCTTCACCATACGCTCAAGTGTCAACTGCATATTAGGCAGATCCCTTAGCCTTCTATTTTCGACGGATTTCTTGCTTGAATGGTATTCAACCGAATTAGCAATAGATCGTTGCACTAGCTCGGCCAGAATCGACGCGTTTTGGTCAAACAACCTTGTAATGTCGTAATAGTTAACGGTCGCCGTAGACTGTTTTTTAACGTGTCTAAACTTCTCACAATTTAGATTTTGTAGTGTTTCATCAAGAGAACAGCCACCACGAATAAAAACCCTATCATTACTGATCAGTGCATACATGGCACTGTCTTTAAACAGCCCTGTGCCACCGAACATGGAGCGTTTTGTGAGAGATACCAAATTGAGTTGTGTAGTCGTAAAAAGATTGCTCTATCATTTCCTTTGATCCTTAATCTTTTACCCCGATTAATACGATCACCAGAAATAGCAGCGGATAAATGCGAAAAATAATAGTTAGAGTCTGTCAATATAAACAGCGACAGCTCCGTTTGTTATATATGTAATTATAATAGTTCACAATGCAAAATAAGTCTGGCTCAACATCACAATTGTGCTACTTAAACAAAGAAGCTTTGCGAGTCACTTCACACGAATGACGTTATACAATCAGTTTCACTTATGTTTTCTAATTGAATGGTGTTTCAAACGTCAAACAATTGACCTAAGACTACATTTTGGCACTTAGGTTATTGTCAATTGTAAAGTGTGACGGGTAAACTGACCTTCTATCTTCTGCTGTCGAAATCTTATGAACCACTTATCTTTTTACTGGTTACCAGACAACCAACAATTATTTATAGAAAGCTTGGAAACTGAATTTGCTGAGCTTGTTGAACAATCCATCAATACCGGAAAAATCTCTCTTCCTCCGATCTCTGAAGTTGTTTTAAAAATTCAAAAACTGTGCCCGTTA
>ASHK01001179.1 GCA_000695745.1 Vibrio madracius
ACGAAACCAGATAGAGACCTACGGCAGCATCAAAGGACAAAGACTTCTCGGTCAGCTGCAGTTTTGGTGTTGCCAGCTTGTTGAAGATGAATCTTGGGATTCGTTAGTCGGAAGGGCAGATAATGCACTGTATCAGGCCAAAGAATCTGGAAGAAATCAGGTGTGCTCGTGCAATTTGACGTCGCTGGATCGATGCTATGCCTAGCGAGATACTTTAGCAATGTGCTCTAGGTTAGAGGCGAATAAAGAAACGCCCCTTGATAACAAGGGCGTTTTGCTATTTAGTTTGGGCAACTTCATCCACTAAATAGAGGATGGACTGGTAAGGTATACCGCTATGATGAGACAGACCAATTTCGCAGGTTATGCTATTACTAAAGCCGCGTGTGCATCCACTTGGCACTTGCTGCTTGAGCGGAGCAACCGCAGCTTCATTCAGCTCCGGAGTGGTAAACCCTTTGTCTCCTGCCCAGCCGCAGCATTGAATGTGTTCGGGTAACACCACATCACTGGCGCAAGCCTTAGCGAGATTCAACATTGATTGCTCTAAACCCATACGTCTAGAACTGCAGGTCACATGAAGCATCACTGTTTCGTCTATCGGTGCCAATGCCAAAGTCTCTAACAAGTAATCGTGGGTAAACTTGACTGGCTCAACAATCGTCATGGGTTTGGTGAATTGCTCAATACTGCGTTTTGCGCACGGACTGGTGTCTATAAGGATAGGGTATTTGCCATGTTCGCTGGCTTCCCATAGTGCGTCTTCAAGTTGCAGACTCTTTTGTTTTGCTATATCCACCATGCCTTTACTGTCGTAGGGCATACCACAACATTGGTCACTGAGCTTTGTAGGCGTCACCAATTCAAATCCAGCCTTTGAAATAAGTGACAATGTCACTTCTTCCAGTGAGCGTTGATCTTTTGCAGCAGGTTGAGTTTGCATATTACGACTTGCACATGATGGGAGATAAACCACTTTCCTATGTATCGAGCTTGCAGCAGTAGTATTATCGAGCGCTTTTTCAAGATCAAAGTGACTGCCGTCTGGAGTCTCGGCGAGCCAAGTCGGTGTGGCGTCTTTAGTGATTGAGCGCATCCCTTTGGCGATATTCGCTACTCGCTGCGCCCCAAGGAGATTAGAGGCCACGTGACCGCTCTTTAAGCCAAACCTGGCGATAGTGGTTGTGGCACTAAAGTGATCCGCGGTCCATTTTGCAATGGGCCGAAACTTCTCATATTTAGGAGCACGCAGCTTCTTCACTAGTTCCCCGGTATTGATACCGACAGGGCAGCGATCAGCACATAACCCGGTTGCCGCACACGTATCCAAGCCCTGATACTCAAATACTTTTTCTAGCTCGCTAGCTTGAGTTGATTCGCCATTGGCTCGGCGACGTTGCAGCTCTCG
>ASHK01001180.1 GCA_000695745.1 Vibrio madracius
AATTCACGTTCTTGAAGCACTTCCACCATAGTTTCACCTACAGCACCGGTCGCTCCAAATACAGCGATATTAAATTGTTGGCTCATTGGTTACCTCGATTTGAAATCCTAGTTCTGCTAAAGGCGCTAAGTTACATGCGTCGCTGCCTTTAACAAGGATGGCGCCATATTCACGCCTATCCCAATAATTTTGTGCGCATTTTATCAAAGCCATTTTCGTTGTGAATTTCACGGCGGAAAATCGCGTCATCTTTGCGTACATCATAGATGATCTGAGTCATACTATGCAGCGTCGCCTCGTCCCACTCTCTATCTAATGTAATTTGTGGAATAGGGGCAATAGGTAATAAAGCATCTGGATTCGCGCGTTCAGATAGCTGCAAAAACTCGCAATAGCTATTGAAGATCATCGTAGTCCCACGAGCTTTACCCTCTAAACCATAGCCTGCGATATGAGGGGTCGCGAACGTTAACAGAGGAAGCAGGTCGAAATCAACTACTGGTTCAAACTCAAACACGTCAAGAACGGCAGTAAAGCCATCTTTCTTCAGCAGTCGTTGCTTTAGAGCAGCATTATCCACCACAGGGCCTCGTGCTGCATTTATTAAGATTTGGTCAGATCTAAAATTGTTTAAACGCGCTTCATCAATTAAATGATGAGTCGGAAATTCACCATCTCGTGTGATTGGCGTGTGCATCGTAACGACATCAGCTTGCTCCAAAAGTACATCTAGATCGGTAAATTCACGGCTATCGCCTTGTTGCTGCTTAAGAGGGTCGTTAAGCAACACCTTAATACCAATACCTTGTAAACATTTTTGAAGGTAGCTTCCTACTTGACCACAGCCAACGATACCAACGGTTTTATCAAAAACAGAAAAAGCCTTGTTGCTGAGCAATCACCATCAAGCTACTGATCACGTATTCCGCAACACCAACCTTATTACAGCCTGGTGCAGCAGTGAAAAAGATACCACGCTGTTGCAACAATGCTTGATCAACATGATCCATGCCTGCTGTCGCTGTACCAACAAATTTCAATTTGTTCGCTTTTTCTAACAATGATTCATTTACTTTTGTAATCGAACGAATCATCAACGCATCAACGTCAATAAGGTCGTCAGCCGTGAGCTCACGTCCTGGTTTTGCTATCACTTCACCTAGCTGTTCGAACAGTTCGACAGCATAAGGCATTGCTTCATCAACAATAATCTTCATTGTTTTGTCCAAAGGGTGTTGTCCTTACCTAGCGGTGAATTGTGCAAGATCTTCACTACAGTGTCGAGTGAACTCTTTTCAACCCCCGCAGATAGAAAAATGCCCAGCCAATAGTGGCTGGGCAATATCCAGAACAAAAGGATTCTAGCCCGCTCTCCAGGGGCTAAAAGTTGCGTCTGCGATCAGTATTCACTGATCAGCTCTGGAAATCAGATTAACGGATTATCCAGTCTTAGCCTTGGTACTTTTTCAAGACCAACGTTGCGTTCGTACCACCAAAACCAAAGCTGTTTGACATTACAGTGTTCAGTTCTTGTTCACGGGTTTCCGTCACAATGTCTAGACCGTGAGCAGCTTCGTCCAATTCTTCAACGTTAATGCTTGGTGCAATAAAGCCGTGATGTAGCATTAGCGTAGAGTAAATCGCTTCATGAACACCCGCCGCACCCAATGCGTGACCTGTCATCGCTTTGGTCGCAGAAATTGCTGGGCTATTGCCACCGAATACTTCTTGAATTGCGCCAAGCTCTTTTACATCACCAACTGGTGTCGATGTGCCGTGAGTGTTGACATAATCAATCACTTCTACATCTTGCATTGCCATCTTCATACAACGTACTGCACCTTCTCCAGATGGCGCCACCATGTCGTAGCCATCAGATGTTGCACCGTAACCTACAATTTCACCGTAGATCTTCGCGCCACGAGCTAGAGCGTGCTCAAGTTCCTCGACAACTACCATGCCGCCGCCACCAGAGATAACAAAACCGTCACGGTTTGCATCGTAAGTACGTGAAGCTTTTTCTGGCGTGTCATTGTATTTCGTTGATAGTGCGCCCATTGCGTCAAACATCATCGTTTGCGTCCAGTCAAGCTCTTCACCACCACCAGCAAATACGATGTCTTGTTTGCCAAGTTGAATCAGTTCCATCGCGTGGCCAATACAGTGCGCTGACGTTGCGCATGCAGAGCTCATCGTGTAGTTCACACCACGGATTTTAAATGGAGTCGCCAAACATGCAGAAACAGTCGAAGACATGGTACGAGGTACCATGTAAGGACCTACACGCTTCACACCTTTCTCGCGAATAGTATCTACCGCGAGTGTTTGGTTTAGTGCTGAAGCGCCACCAGAACCAGCAACAATACCTGTACGGTCATTTGATACTTGATCTTCTGTTAAGCCGGAATCAGCAATTGCCTGTTCCATAGACAGATAAGCGTACGCCGCAGCATCACCCATAAAGCGCATTTTCTTACGGTCGATGTGCTCAGCTGGGTTGATTTTCAGGTCGCCCACACTTGAGAAY
>ASHK01001181.1 GCA_000695745.1 Vibrio madracius
ATATAGGGTTTGCAATGGCATACACACAAGGTAATGAAATTCTACCTTGCATTTGTCGAGCAAAAACTGATATTGAGCTCGACAATATTGCGCATCAAGTCAAGAAGCGAGCGTAGCTTCAACTTCTTCAAAAACGGCTCTTAAGAGCGTTTTTTATTGCTCTAGCCCTGAGCTTACACTACGAATAACCGTGTTATTATTCTTGAAAAATCGTACACGAGTAAAAATAACCCTTTACAAGGTGTTTTATAAGCCCCATACTGGCGTCGCTCTGTTGTTCAGAGTTATTAAATGAAATATCCAGTTGTAAAAGTAAAACTCTCAGAATCTCTTCGTTATTGTTGTCATCCTCAGTGTTTCCCTAAGCTTCATCGATACATTAAATAATTCCAACTCATCAGCGCATCGCAACTTCGCGGCAATTTTTAATTTATATAAGGGACACAGCATGTCTAACAAAGTAAACGGCACAGTAAAATGGTTTAACGAAGAGAAAGGTTTCGGTTTCTAGCTCAAGAAAACGGCGGTGCTGACGTATTCGTTCACTTCCGTGCTATCGCTTCTGAAGGTTTCAAAACTCTAGCAGAAGGCCAAAAAGTGTCTTTTGAAGTAGAGCAAGGCCAAAAAGGTCTTCAAGCTGCAAACGTTGTAGCACTATAAGATTTTCTCGATGAAAGCGGCTTCATTCACCGCTTTCATCTTATCTTTTCACTATGTATTTTAGAAAAAACTAGCAATTACCTCTCCTCTCAACGTTCTCGCTATACCTTTCTTTATTAAACCACACTCTCATTACTCATCAATCTTTGATGATATTACATTTACAATTAACATCATTATATATAGGTAAATTATGTCTCGATCTATCGGCAGAAAACGTTTTTGGTTTTACCAAAACCGAGAATCCACTAAAAATACACAAAAAGTAAAATAGGAGAAATATGAAAGTAACGTTTAAATCAATCAAAGATAATTTAACTTGGGTCTCTGAGCCTCACCAATTAAACAGTGATATTCTACTCAGGCACTTTCTTACCAGAGCCAAGACCAAAGACCTTAATTTGGCTTTCACTTACTGTGAGTCCACACACACCGGCACCATCACAAACGTTCAAGACGAACTAATAGGAAAGTTCTCGCTACAAGCTTAAGGCCAAAAGTTAAAAGCGCTATCTCGTTCATTTTTAAGGCTAATAATCATTGTCCCTCACAATAACTCTTCATCAGTGTGCTTACCGCCTTCAGCACCTTGATGATAGGACCGTTTAGTGACCTTGATAACTCGAGCAATGCTTATCAACATCGTATCCGCACCACCCCCAGATTGATTACGTGTCTGACGGCGGTGAGAAGATCATTTTGATTTTTGCCATCAAGGTGAGATCATCACGAGACAGGTCACGGAACATGTCTTTCCACTCTGCAAACGTCACCGTAATAGGATTAAAGCTATTCACTGGCTTACTGATCCCATAACGCACTTCCTCAACTTCAGGCTCAAACGTTCCAAACATTCGATCCCAAATAATTAGAATCCCTGCGTAGTTTTTGTCGATGTATTGTGCATTAACGCCATGATGAACTCGATGATGTGATGGTGTGTTAAGGACCCACTCTAGGGGACCTAAGCTACGTATCCACTGCGTATGCACAAAGAATTGCAGCCCCAAATTCAATAGGACGACAAACACCACCCATTTAGGATCAAAACCTATAATGACCAGAGGTATCCAAAATAGCCACATTCCCGCTAGTGGGTACATTAAACTCTGCCTGAATGCAGTGCTGAAGTTCATATTCTCCGAGCTGTGATGAACAACATGAGCGGCCCACATCCAACGAATTCGATGACTTGCACGGTGGAACCAATAGTAGAAGAAATCTTGTAAGATCATGAGTACCAAAAACATACCTAGCGACATCTGGATATCAAACAGTTTCCAGCCAAACAGCAACAGGTATAATTTCGCGATAAACAGACCAGTGATAAGGTCTGTAGCTTGATGCAATCCAGCCAACGAGAAATTACAAGCCAACTCCTTTAGGGTATATTGAGCTGAATTTGGTAGTCGGTTTCCTCGTTGTCCAAGCCAGTATTCGAGCACCATCATAATGACAAACAAAGGGGCTAAGACGATTAACAACCACTCTGGATTTTGAACGAGTTTATCCATCATATTCTCTTAATTCTTAGTGCGTATTTACCACTTCGCAAAGTGATCTTCAGTTAACCCCATGACTTGTTGAAGCGCATACTCATGACCGTCTTCATCCTTTACAACACCAGAAAAATAGCCGATGAACTGACGGAAGTTACTCTTAAGTACCCAGAGGTTGAGTTTCTCCGTACGAGCATTTAGCGGCTGAAAGGTCAGATCCACCCTGCCTTGATCGTCATAAATACGCCAGCTTGAATCCGGCGTTTGCCTGTCAAAATCAAACATCACACCCGCTAATAGGCAGCGCTTGCCCCCTATCCAGAGCACATTTTCTGTCACGCCCGTCTCGTTAACACCGGCCGCGAGATTAAGGCCAATAGTCACCCCTTGAGATTTCCCACTGATGCTTGCCCAACGCCAACTGGTTTCACGCCTCATAAATCCTGCTGAAAAGTCATACCCACCCAGACAATTTTCCATCAGCTGCGCTTCACCACCTACCAGGAACTCTCCCCTTACTTTCAACGCATTATGTTTTTGCGTATAAGTCCATCCGCTGTAACCCGTCAGTGATGAAACCATTAACGGCGGACTCTCTGCGTCTGTACTATCCAGTGAAACATCCAATTCAAACGTTTTACACTTGGCTCGTACTCGCCACTGCCCATCTTCAATATCAAAGCGAACCTGGCCTTTATTAAACTGCGCTTTGCCTTTCCAAGGCGATGTCGCTCAGTGAATACCCTAGTCCAAGTG
>ASHK01001182.1 GCA_000695745.1 Vibrio madracius
GAGCATCAAGAGCAGGAACATAAATTCAAAGTAGAGCATGAGTATTTTCCATTTACAAATTGTAACACTGCCGTCATTATCCGCTTTAAATGTAAGGTTAATTGGCGTCAGGATCACATAACTTATTGAATAAAAAATGGAAAGTTCATTTTATAATTTCGGTCACGCTATACTGATGGGAAGTAACAAAGGTGTAAATTAGGTGTGCTTTCTGCGTATTCGATTGGTTGCACAACTGAAAAATAAGAAGGCAGTACAAGGGGGAAGCGTAACTGCCTCTGTGTCTAGGCGCAAATGCGCTAACTAGGTGTTTAAGGCTCAAACACTATGAAATAGATATGGTTTTCTCTGTCAGTTTATTGTTAGTGTGCATCGGACATTTGGTGAATATTGCTCTAATTGGAATAAGCGTCACAGCTTTTAATTACTTATGATAAAACAGTTAGTTATCGCTTCTCCTTGTTGATTTTCTCCTCCGATTAGAGCCATACCTTGCTCAAGTGGGACACACATGCCATAGGCTTGCCCTTGTTCTAGATGGCCCACGTTTCGCCATTGAGAGTCATGCAACTGCCAAATAGTATTGTCGTAGCATTTAGTCAGTCCTTGGTGGCTAAACCAGTGCCCTTGTTGGTATCGTTTTTGGCTGCCAATAAAGTAGGCTCCGCCAGCGATGGTAGGCGTGTTATTAACCAGCCCGGCGTAGCCGCCAGCAATGCCTTCATGATTGGGTTTGCTGTCCACGATCGACGCAAGTAAATCACACGTTATTATGCCGTCAGCCATGATTTGGAAAGCCTTAGTGTCTAGGCTTCGTAACCCAGGTTTCACTTCGCCTTCTACCAGTAGTATTTTTTGGTCATGACGGATAAGCCCAGCACCACAGTTTGCTGGGTAAGGGTTAGCGGCTAACTTTGACCAAACAGAGCGTTGGGTATCGAATAGCCAGAGGTCTTGGTTCCAGCCATAGGCTTCAACTGGTTGAGACATAAAACCATCCAATATCGCTCGCTCTTCTACCGGAGATTGGCTATGAGCAAGTTTGGCGAACAACGTATCGAACGTTTGTTTGCAGTAGCCTCCGAAGAACAGCAGTTGCTGATCTGAAATTGCAGTGGCACTGGCACCAAGTAAACCAACGGGAGTACTCGTATTTAGTCTCGACCACTTTTGCGTACTATTTGAAAAAAAATAACTATCTGTCAGCACACAAACATGGGGGTCATTGTCCGATTTACCCGCCCCTGAGAATACATAGATCCCTTCGGTGGTGGTAACACTTACCGCGTCATTACGTTCGCAACCTGGGAAGGTCGGGGCGCAGTGCCAACCAAGATCAACGTTGTCCAAATCCAAATAATAAAAACGCTTCCCTGCGCTGCCAAGGCCAGTATAGAGTCGGCGACCAAGTCGTCCTCCAATACCGTTTTTATCGAAATAGGTAGGGGCGGTAATGCGGTCAAACAGATAGTCATTTTGAGTTATTTCCTAATCTTGAATATCAACAGATTGGCCATTCCAACTCAGTAGATAGACCTTTTTGCTGGTAGAGCGGTCAGCCATCTCACCACCAGCGATCAACACCCCTTTTGGTGTGGTAAATGATACGCCGTAGGCAGAGCCTCAGGGAGGTTATTTGTTTGTTGCCAAAGCTCGTCTTTCAAAACATAAATTTCAGGATTAAATGCTTTACTAAAGCCGTCATGAGCAAAGAGCTTACCTTGTTCAAAGGCGTGCTTCGCACCGTGGAAATTGGCGCCGCCAGCGACCAAAACAACGCCGTTTGACTCGCCACTAAATGCCCCAGCTACGCCTTCTTGGACATTCGAGGATTTTGGTGCGGGAAGAGAATGAAGGCTCTTCCATGGCTGTTCTGAGCCAAATTTAAATTGTTTTACTTCTGCTGTTCTAAGCCCAGGTTTAATTTCACCGCTGACCAGCGTAGCGGTCTTGCCTTCGGAAACCAATGCGCTGCCACAGTTGTAGGTAGGGCGATACGACAACGGTGTTCCATTGATTGGTTTTTGGGTCGTAGCTAACCACTTTGTCGTTCCATTTGTAATCACGAGGCGCCATGCCCATGTAATTGTCGACGATAGTTTGCCATTT
>ASHK01001183.1 GCA_000695745.1 Vibrio madracius
TAAGTTGGGTCGTCGGTTTGAATACTGCACTGAGCTACGGTATGTATGTGTGGCTACTACAAAGAATGACCGTCGTCGATTTCACCTTTGGTGGCATCGCTAACCCTGTCGCAGGTATTGTTTGCGGTTTGATGTTGTTGGGAGAGTCATTTACTCATACTCAATATATTTTGATGATGGGTATGATCATTACTTCGCTGATCCCACAGATGATCATGGCGGTAAAGCAGCATCGTGTGACTCGTCTTGCCCGTCGATAATCACACGATACCAACGTCAATCATAGTCACAACTCATGCTCGGTAACCCACGCCGAGCTTGGTTTACTGGCTAACGCTTTACAATCATAACCAGAAACGTACTATAGGCGCCTATTTTTTAGTCGAAAGAGAATCCTCGTGAAACGATTAGTACTGTATGTCTCAGACAAATGCCCTCACTGTAAAGATGCGCAGCGATATTTGGACAGTAAAGGTTACAAATACCGTCTCACCAACGCAAAAATGCAGCGCGGTCGTAAAGAATTAGATGCGATCGGAGCTCGTTCTCTTCCGGTGCTCAAAATTGGTGACCAATACATGGTTGGCTGGAACCCGAAAAACTTCGAGCGAATGTATAAGAGTAACTAATACATTATTTCCTATACTGCCTCTATAAGTATCGAGAGGCAGTAGTCTATGGGTAATTGGTGGGCAGTATTAATCGTCTTGGTCACCCTTGGCAGTCAAGCAGGTGCTGCCCAACTTTTAGATGAAGCGAGGATTATTAATCAGCGGCTTTACGTGGTTCATGTTGGTAGCCAGTCCACGCCGATCCACTCTTGCTTTGCGATCCAAATTGCCAACCAAACGTTAATCACACCGGCCCACTGTCTTTACGATTTTCGCTCTCATCGCTTTTATCCACTTCGAGATATTCGACTCGCCACACTATTTGGTCAAGATGAACGCTATGATTTTGCTCATGCTGCGTCCATAAAAACCGACCACCAGCAAGTAGGTAAAATGACAGCAAAAGATGATTGGGCAATTTTAGAAGTGCATGCCCCGTTGGGCTGCCATCAGAATATTGCCACGCTTGTTGATATTGATGCTTTGCAATGGGAAAACGAACCTATTCAACTGTTGGTTCATGACCAAGCTCGCTCAGCTCTCACTATTGAAACGTGTTTTGTTCACGTCGCTAGCTCGAGAGATATGACCATCAGCCAGTGCAGTGACATGACTCAGGTACTGTCTGGCACGCCCATCTATGTCCAAATAGGTGCGAATATGGCGTTAATAGGTATGGTGACACGTAAGCAACAAGGCCTGAGTCCTTCAGTCTACAACGCCACTCCAATAGGACAAGTAATGACTCGTCTTCCAATAACAAGTACTTGTATCAAAGATGCTTTTTCACAAAATCGATAAACGTTCGGTCAGCACGCGATAAATAACCATCTTTGCGCCACGCTAGAGCAAGATCGACAAACACCGGCGGCTTAAACGATAAACCCTTCAGCTCTGATTCATGTCCGGTAACCAATTCCAATAAGGCGGTAATGGCAAACTCACGTTTTACAATAGATAGGATCATTGGCAATAAGTTGGTTTCAAACGAAAATTTTGCTTCAATATTGCGACGTTCACACTCTTCATCAATAAAGTCACGATGAAAATAACCAGGTTTAAACATCACTAGTTCCTCATCGAAGAATTCGTCAAAGTCCAACGAGTGTTTGTTGGCAAAGGGATGGTTTTGGCTAACAACGGCGACCATTTCCGAGCGGAAAATTTGATCAACTTCTAAATCCTCGGGCACATCCGTATTACGAATAACGCCAAGATCGATCTCACCATGCAGTAGCATCTTTCTGATGTCTTGTGTCCCCGCTTCAATAACGGTCATTTTGAGATTGGGATAAGCACTTTTAAACGCCATGACTATTTCAGGAAAAAAGTAGGAACCATCATGCTTGGCGTTCCTAAGCGCACTTCACCTTTCAAGTAGTCCCTTCATCTCGTCTATGGCTAAGCAAGCATCATCAATTTGCTGCAGTACTTTCTGCGCGTGAGGCAACAACACTCGCCCTTCCTGAGTAAGCATCACTTGTTTATCAACACGAGAAAAAAGCTGCACGCCTAACTGTTGTTCAAATTTTTTAATAGAAATGCTTAACGCAGGTTGAGCAATCGCCACCGCTTGGGCTGCCCTAGTAAAGTTTTGATGTTCTGCGACGGC
>ASHK01001184.1 GCA_000695745.1 Vibrio madracius
TGTGAAGTACCCCCAATAGTTGGACAGCATCTATTGGGGGTCTTTTTCTATCGAAGCATCACTTCTGACGAAACACCCAAATAGGCCCAATCAGCAGAAACTGCAGGTCATCAAAAAATGATGGCTTCTTTCCTTCAATTTTGTGACCAACAAACTGCATTATCCAAAGTACTACGAACAATCCAATGGAAACAGTGAGTACGGATATGCCAAACATCGCAGCGAAAGTAATAATGGCCAAACACGCGAGCGTAAAAATCAGCATCTGAATAAATACCGACCGCGATAAACGAAAATAGAAAACCATGACGGGTAGCATCACAACCCACACCCAGTTGATAGATAAGCCGCCAAGAGATAAGTGCGGCAAGCACCAAATCAATCCCACAATAGACAGATAGATACCGGGGACGGCAATTTTGTGTATTTTTCGATTAGTACTGTTCTGGTGACTCTCTCCGTATGCATCTAACCACTGCTGTAACGACTTCATTTGACTTCCTTGTTATTCGACTGGTGTTAATACTCTAGACCAAAATCAACAACTCTTCCTATTCATTCGACCATTCCCACCCTATTAGCCATACTTACAGGTGCTAATTTAAGCTATTAACAGAAGTTATCTATTATGGCCTCAACAAAACACAATACCCAACAAGAGAGGTCATTATGAAAAAGTCAGTGCTAAGTCTAGCTCTTGTCGCAACACTATCAGCAGGTTACGTCGCAGATGTAACAGCATGCACATCAGCAATCTACAATAACGGTGATGCTAGTCTCTCAGTCAGGACCATGGATTGGTTTGGACATGATGATGCTGTGGTCGTCGGTACGGGTAAAGGCATCTCAAATCAATACAGCACAACTGAAGAGTCCGTGAACACAACCAGTAAATACGCGTCTATCAAAATCAAATCATTCGAGCCAGAAATTGTCGCCGAAGCAATGAACCAAGAAGGTTTGGTCGCTCGTATTCTTTACCTTGGTTTGGAATACACCGAAATGGCACCTAACCGCGCTGGCGTCCCTGATGTAGATGCATCACAATTCGCAAATTACGCGGTCGATAACTTCGCTTCCGTTAAAGAGGTCGTCGCGACACTAGACAAGATTGATGTTGTCCAAGACAAAGTATGTGATTTGCCAGGTCATGAAAATGAGTGCCTTCCAGCGCCAGTGCATTATCACCTCACCGATGCCAGTGGTGATAGCGCGGTGATTGAGTTTGTTGGTGGCGAGGTCAAAATCTATCACGGCGACGTGACGGATGCACCGAGTGTCCAGTACTTATCCAATGATCCTGAGTTCAGCTTCCATATCAACTTGGATA
Source organism: Vibrio madracius (assembly GCA_000695745.1). Lineage (GTDB taxonomy): Bacteria > Pseudomonadota > Gammaproteobacteria > Enterobacterales > Vibrionaceae > Vibrio > Vibrio madracius. Next base: position 1,331 of record ASHK01001184.1, read on the forward strand.
AAGAGAAAGCAGAACCGGGTGCAACGATCCGCGCTTATGATAGAAGACTACGCGCTAAAGAAGTGGTTGAAGATATGTATAAGCGTAACGTTACAGACAGTGGCAAAGCTTGAATAGTCTAAAAGCTGCTGGAGCTACGGTCTTTGCTGGTTATGACCAAATTGACCCCTATCTTAATGGTGTCTTCCCTACACTCTGGACCGTCTATACAGACCAGAATGCAAAAGCGATTTACCTAGACCGTTACGACACATGGCAAGTAGAGAATTACAACTTTACGATGTTTGACAACAATCAAGCAGCAGAAGTCGTGCTCGGTGCTCACCCTAAAGCAGAAGCGGCTAACTAGTGTTGTAGAGGCGTAGTTAATCTCCAAGGCTACATCATGGTTCGTTGGTGAGCGCGAACCATGATATGCACCAAAAACATTGAGGTGGAACAAGGCTGGACGGGAATACTACGAATGTATAAAGCTAATTCCGATACCAAAATCGTGACGTATGCAAAAGGTGTGGAGCAACCTCACTCGAAATAACGTCGTTCCATTGTCGTTAGCCGCGCTAGTTGACATCTAGTTAGCGCTGCAAATTTACAATGTAAAACCTAGGAGATACAAAGAAACCGCTTCAATTAATACCCTTCCAATGAACAAAGTGTTCTACTGTGCT
>ASHK01001185.1 GCA_000695745.1 Vibrio madracius
GTTACACATAGGGCAAGTACGATCCATTTTCTATCTCCTATAGTCACCTGACGTGATGTTGTGAAGCCTATGCCGTTTCACGTTAACCGATTAACGGCTTCCTTAACTACGTCGCATGATCTAAAAAGATCTTTATCCGACCTTGAAAGGTATAGACAGCTAGATAGATGAATTCAATAGCACTTTTATGAATGAGGTAGAGAGTGTGATCCTGCGTTAACAATGACAAAAATTGACAAAAACTCGTTGCATCGATAGCAAATTGAATTTGAGGGGCTTTTTCGAAATTGGTAATGAAAAAGCCCAATGAAGTCAAAATCCGTTGAAATATTTTCTCACAGTAATTATTGGTTCAAGTAGTTTTATTCATCTGGTTGATTGGTTTTATCATCCACGTAGGGCCAGTAATGATGGCCGACTCGGATCAAAATGGTTGCCGCCGCCAAAACAAAGGCCGCAAGAGATAGCCAAACGATAGGTACAGCGTCTAATTCTTTCATCCCTAGAGTGATATAACGCGCGATAGCCATCATGGCAATATAGATAGGGTAGCGTACCGGAATTTTACCATTCATCACAAACTGCTGAACCATTGCCAGTACTTCTAAATAGATGAACATTAAAAGAATATCGGTCAATAGAACTCGGCGCTCAGTAAATACGTGCATGAACTCTTCAATCATCGCATACAGTGTCGCGAGCGTGATGGCGACCAACAAGACAGCCTCAAGAATATGGAATACCTTTAAAAAAGGCTTACTGAATGATTTTGGTAAATGGGAAGGCATGAAATTTCTTCGATAATAACTGGTTAACCTCTACCTTAGCATAGAAGCGGTGAGCTCGCGTAGTTCTATAGTGGCTAACGGTCAGATATAAAAGCGATTATCCTAGATGGTGTTGAACCGATGGAGAACAAAATCATCAAGTGAGGGTGCAGAAGCCGGATGAGACAGAGCGATCAAAAAAGCCCGCTTTTTACGACGGGCTTGACCTACGATCAAATCGGTTGTGATTATCTTAAAATTTGGTTTTCAGCCGTTGTAAGGGCATCTTCAACGGTTTGGCGTCCATTGAGAGCATTTTCAATAGCAGCACCTTCTGAAATCCAATACGTCATCATTTGTGGGATAGCAGGCATAATTTCACCGTTTTCTGCGTTGAGCATTGTCGATTTAATGCGAGCATCTGACTCTAGAGAATTCTGATAGGTTTTAAGCGTTACTGCACCCAATGGTTTATCATTGTTTATCGTTTCCAGTGCCTCATCGGTAAACAGATAGTTTTCGATAAACTCAACCGCGAGATCTTCATTTGGGCTTGCTGAGCTAATACCAGCACTTAAAATGCCAACAAACGGGTTGGATTTATTGCCGTCGAGAGTAGGGAATGTCGCAACGCCATAATTTACTCCCGCTTTATCAAGGTTGCCCCAAGACCAAGGACCGTTGATGGTCATCGCGACATCACCTTTTGCGAACGATGATTCCGCATTTGCGTAATCCATACCAGGTCGACAATGCCCTGTTTTTTCATATCAAGTAAGAACGCTAGGTTTTTACGTGCCTGTTCGTTGTTGATACCTAGGTCCGCTGCATCGTGACCATTTTCGGTTTTCTTAAATGAGTAGCTGCCAGCTGAGACGATTGGCCACGTGAAATAGGCGTTTTTCACATCCCACATGATGGTCTGTTTGCCTTGCGCTTTCATATTGGCTTGGATAGCTGGAAGCTCTTCCATGTTTTGGTGGCTC
>ASHK01001186.1 GCA_000695745.1 Vibrio madracius
CCAATACCGCTTTAAAGCTCTTTTCTGCTTCTGAATCTTGGCGTTTAGCAAAGTAAAGCTGCCCTAACCAGTAATGCGTATTGGGCATGAAAGTGGAGTTTGGATAGTCTTTTTGGAACTGCTTGAATGCTTCGATAGCGCCTGCATAGTCGCGTTTTTTCAGGATAAGGTCGACAGCATTTTGATAAGCGGTTTGCTCATCAGCATTTGTACTGAACTTTCCTTGCGGTGCTGCACTGTCTTTTGCAACAGGAACAGGGACGGCGGCGGTGCTTGCTTGAGAGCGGAGCTTGTCGATCTCAATAAATAATTCTCTTTGACGCTGCAACATTTGCTCCATATCGTAGCTGTTGCGTTCTAGCTGACCCCGTAGGKTTGCAATTTCTTGCGTCATCTCATCGAGTTGCTGCTGCATTTGCAACTGGACTCGGTTTCGGTTTTGAAGCAGGCGCTCTAAACGTTGAACGTCGGTTTCATTGGTTGCAGCATGAGCTGCTGAAATAGAGGCAGCAGTTGCCGAGGAAGATGTTGCGCTCAAGTCGGTAACCGGTGCTTTTGTCGCATAAGCTGTGCTTGCTGCGCCGGCTAGTAACGTAAGCGTAACAACGCGCTTAATGTTACTGTTCATAAAGGTTATTACCTCAGTTGCCGTGGCTTAAAACAATGAGTCGCAGCGCACAGGCTGCGACTCAACAATCTTAAGCAGATTGAATTAGTAAACTAGAACTGCGCGACGGTTTTTCGCGTACGCGTCTTCAGATTGACCTAGTACTAGTGGTTTCTCTTCACCGTAACTTACGATAGAGATTTGATCAGCTTGTACGCCAAGAGCTTGGATGTACTTAGCCACCGCTTGTGCACGACGCTCGCCTAGTGCGATGTTGTACTCAGGTGTACCACGCTCATCAGCGTGACCTTCGATAGTTACTTTTAGTGATGGATCTTTGCTTAGGTATGCTGCGTGAGCGGCAAGCATATCTTCATAGTCACCAGCAATTGTGGAGTTATCGAACGCAAAGTAGATCGTTTGGTTTTCACGAAGTGCTTTTTCTTTTAGCTCTTGCTCAGATAGTTGTGCATTCTGATCAATTGGAGTAGCAACAACAGTTTCTTGCTGTTGTTGGTTAGATGTTTCTGCACCTGTTGAGGACGCTGCATCATCCGTTGAGCTACAAGCTGTCATCGCAAGAACTGGCAGTGCGATTAGCAACCCCTTAAAAACTTTGTTTAATTGCATTGTTATTTCCTTAACCTAAAAATTTTATTGCTATAAAAACGGTGACCATGACTGGGGCTCTGACGCGCCATTTGTAGCCGGTAGTCTAGCTTTAAATCGTCCATCGATGGAGACCATAGAAAGGACGTTAGTTTTGTTATAAATAGAGCTGTATATCACCATGCCACCATTTGGCGCGATGCTTGGTGATTCATCTAGCAGGGTTTTCGTGAGGATTTGAACGGACCCTGTTTTCTAAGTCTTGTTTTGCAAGATTAAATCCAGTGTTTGAACGATTTACCATCACGAGGTAGCGACCATCGGGGGTGATCTGTCCACCGAGGTTTTGTCTACCCTGCCATGTGATACGCTTGGTTTTACCGTCGGACAAATTTACTTCATAAATCTGAGGGTTACCACCCTGTCCGAGGTAAAAATAAGGGATTTACCGTCTGGTTTCCAGAACGGTTCTGTATTATTTGACCTACCACTAGTAATTTGACGCAGTTTTCTTGTTTCAAGATTTAACGTATATACATGCAGTTGCCCAGTCTTTGATAACGTCAACGCTAATGTCTTGCCATCAGGAGAAAATCTTGGCGCACCATTGTGACGTGGGAATGACGTAATCTTTTCACGCTTACCGGTGTAGATGTTCATGATGAAGATTTCAGCTTGCCCGTTTTGGAAACTTACA
>ASHK01001187.1 GCA_000695745.1 Vibrio madracius
TTGGTTTAGGTCAGGGCATCGCGACCATATTTGAACGTCCATAGCCCAATTTCGACAACCAAACAGCTCCGCTTGCGGGGCTGTTTTTATTTATGCATAAAATGCATGTATCAAATGTTCAAGTTTCATTTTTTTTTTGTGAATTTGTCGCCTACACTTTGCAGCAGATAACACGTCAACTCATTGGAGACAAACATGTTCAAAGCACTGTTACTTAATCAAGAAGATAAAAAAACAATCGCTACTATTTCACAAATAGATGAGTCTCAACTTCCAGAAGGTAATGTAAAAATAGATGTAAAATATTCATCTTTGAACTACAAAGATGGGTTGGCAATTACTGGTAAAGGTAAAATTATCCGCAATTTCCCAATGGTACCGGGTATCGATCTTTCTGGCGTAGTGTCTCAATCTGATGACCCTCGTTACAAGGAAGGCGACGAAGTGGTTCTCACTGGCTGGGGGGTCGGTGAGAATCACTGGGGTGGCATGGCTGAGAAAGCAAGCTTAAACGGTGATTGGTTAGTACCATTACCAGCAGGTCTAGACGCTGAAAAAGTGATGGCTATCGGTACTGCTGGTTTTACGGCAATGCTTTGTGTGCAAGCTATCGTTGATGCTGGTGTCAAACCAGAAGATGGTGAAGTCTTAGTGACTGGTGCAAGTGGTGGCGTAGGTAGTGTCTCTGTCACACTACTAAACCAACTAGGTTATAAAGTTGCCGCTGTAACAGGCCGCGCTTCAGAAAACGGTGAATTACTGACTTCTCTTGGCGCTTCTCGCATTGTTGAGCGTAGTGAACTTGAAGAGCCAGCTAAACCACTTGAGCGTCAAGTTTGGGCTGCAGCAGTTGATACTGTAGGTAGCAAACTTCTAGCGAAAGTATTGGCCCAAATGAACTATAACGGTGTGGTTGCGGCATGTGGTCTTGCAGGCGGTTTCGATTTACCAACGACAGTTATGCCATTCATTTTGCGTAACGTTCGCCTTCAAGGTGTTGATTCAGTAATGTGTCCTCGCGAAAAACGTATTAAAGCATGGGAACAACTTGCTACTTTGCTTCCTGAGTCATATTACGCACAAGCGAGCAAAACTGTGGCACTAGAAGACGCTATTCAAGCAGCAGAAGATATCACTAATGGCGCTATTACAGGCCGTGTGACCATCAAAATCTAAACGTTAAATCATACGTTTTAAGGCCGACTAATGTCGGCCTTTTGTTTATCCCAAACCCACATCTTCAATACGTTTAGCGATCAACTCACCACACTCTTGTTTCAACACTTTTCGCAACCATTGTTGTGATTCAGAAGTATCGCAACGCGAGTGCCAAATCAAAGAATAATCGAACGGTGTAAACGCAAATGGCAGAGGCTTAATAACTAAGTCATAACGCTCCGCAACCAAATACGCCAAATCGGCAGGAACGGTGATGATAAGTGGCATCGCATCAACAATCGCCAGCGCGGCTTCAAGATGATAAGCACGTAAGACCATTCGTCTTGGCTTTTGATTGACTAACGCAGCATCAAGTAAAGATTTAACGCCATCGCTTATCGCAATCATGGCATGAGGAGCATGGATATAGTCTTCTAGGGACAAGGGTTTATCCGCGAGAGGATGTTGTTTAGACACCAAACACGATACACCTACGGGACCTAATATGTCTTGATGCAGCGGCGACACGGATCCCGATGGTCGACAGATAGCCATATCAACCTTGTCGGTACTCAGCTGCTTAAAGAGATTTTCGTGTTGAAGCGGCGCAAACTCTAACGAGATATTCGGTGCTTGTTGATAGACCTTAGGTAAAGCATAGGGAAGTATGGTCTGCATAGCATAGTCCGTTGTAGCGATCAGAAAACGCTCGTTACAGTAATATGGATTGAACTCGCTTGGCGTTAGCAATTGACGGAACGATTCTAACGGCGCATCAATTTGTTTGCAGATTTCTAGAGCTTTACTGGTTGGAATAATTCGCTGCCCTTGGCGAGTAAATAGTGGTCGCCCAGTAAATCTCTCAATCGACCTAAAACACGACTGGTTGCAGACTGACTGAGGTTTAAACGCACAGCGGCTTGACTAACACTACCTTCTTCAACCAACACTTTTAACGCAACCAACAGATTCAGGTCACGACGATAGATTTCTTCGAGTTCCATTAAACACGTCCTAATGGGTTCTTT
>ASHK01001188.1 GCA_000695745.1 Vibrio madracius
ATTCAATGGCGGCGGGATCAGACAAGAAACCTTGGTTTTAAGATAACCTAAAAACCAACGAATCAGGTCTGGAACCAAGTGTCATGAGTGTCACGATCTCTTTCCAGTTCAACATGACGGTAAGAGGGCGTTCGCAAGCTATCTGCTTCGTTAATTTTTCACCATATTCGTCGTAAACATCGACTTCAATGGTTTGTAGGGGATTTTCGCTCGTTCTGATAATGTTGGGTTTAACCACGCGTTTATCCTTTTTGTTGGTCACTAGCATGAGGCTATTGGCTTGATTATTGCTAAGATTGTATAAGTAAGCAAATATCTAACGCTAAAATTAGGGGCATGAAATGCATCCAGAGACACCTGAATCTACTTCTAACCAAGATACTTTAGTGAGTAGCACATTGGTCGAGAAAAACGATCATCAATGGACGCTACAAGTCGATCTTTCTATTGTAGAAAAACAAGTAGGCCGTTGGTCGACCACTCAACGAGAGCTCGATGGATTTCGACTAGAAGTCACTGACATCAGCAAACCCCATGCCACTTTAGAACTGTATCGTGATGAGCGTACCGATTACCGCTTTAATTTGAGCTCACAAAATCCTATGTTGTTTGTAGTGCTAGACTCCCACGAAGAAACCAACTTAACGCCGATTATGGTAACAGCCTCACAAGCGGTAGCGGGCTCATTTATGGATGGTGACTATCTGGTGCTATCTAAACCGATCCCCTTACCGATTCAAGCTTGGATGGAAGCGTATATTGGCCGTCATGGCGAGTTATTGGAAGTAAGACGTAAAAAACGTAAAGGAGCGGGCGTTCAAGTGGCAAGTAGCTTTTTATCGCGTTGGTCACAACGTAAACTTGATGAAAACAGAGACGACGCGACGGTTGATGAACCTGCCAACAGCGCTGACGTTGATGAGGTGCTCGTCTCCCAAGACACGGAAACTGCCGACGTAGAGCCGATGCCTCTGAATCAATCTGAATCAGAAGTAGGCTACGTATTAGAGAGTGATCAACAGGCGCAGCCACACTCTGAAGAATTGTCTGTATCCCAGCTTTTAGCGAATTCTGAAGTGGATAAAGCGATAAAAAAAGCCGCGCTGAGAAAGATGTTCATGAGCCCAGAGTTTAATGTGGTAGATGGACTGAACGATTACGATCATGATTATTCAGCGGTAAAACCATTAGCATCAGACGTTGCTGAAACGCTTCGTGGCTGGATGAAACATGTGTCAGACGACGCAGACATGGAACAATCAGCAGAAGTCGACGAGCACCCTCAGGAAGTTGACAATCAAGATGTTGCTTCACATCAAGACGCTGAATCTGAAGAGGTGGACGTCGCAATGGCCGACCCAGATGACAGAGACAGTGAAGCATCGAATAAACCCGTCTAACAGACTCACTGTGAGACAAAATTTACCACACAAATAATAGGTACATTTTGTCTCATATTGTTGTGTCACCACATAAGACAAAATGTCGCATGTGACATTTCACCTTACTATTACTAAGTATATTTTGAATAATTTGTCAGTAAATCAATAATATTGCTCGTTCAATTAGTTGGAACGCTTTTTGCTAGATAGTGATATATGGTTCATATAAACCAATAGCTATGGGGCGATAAAACTCCTGGCACTGGAAAACTAGCAATGATAAAACAACTATTACAACAATCGACGACTCAAAATGGGCGCGCCAGAAGTTTCGCGTTTGAAAATACTGTTGAATTGTCGAATCTCATACCTCCGACAGTAAGTTATGAAAGTCATGGTGATACCTTAATCGTTGGTCCTACAGCGATTATTACTAGTACCGCAGAACAGCTACTCACCATGCGTTCGGTCACTTTGCTCTCGACAGATGGCGAACCATCCGATAGCCACGATCTCTATTACGCCGACAGCGTAGAAATCTCAGGATTTCTAGGCACGTTCAACGTTCAGATTCAAAACCACCACAAAACGAATTAATCTCGCTGAGGTATCTATTGGTCGTGACGTTTTCGATGTCATTCTGGACTTATCGTTGAATGGTTGTATGTCGGAAGAAGTCCCCGTTCCGGGTTATTACCCCGTCGGACGTGGTTACCCGAAATTAGCCGATGCTCTAGAAGAAATTCCTGGCTTAATGGGCACGTTTGATAAACCAAAGTTCTTTAGGCTTAACACAGACTTATGTGCGCACAGTTCTCGTGGAGTCAAGGGATGTGAACGTTGTGTCGATGCGTGTCCTGCAGGAGCCTTGAGCAGTCAAGGGAATGATAAGATTGGCCACAAGATAGAGATCAACCCATATCTGTGTCAGGGAGTAGGGACTTGTGCAACGGCTTGTCCAACCGAAGCTATCCACTATGCATTACCAACCCCTCAAGAAACACAAAAGTTTATTGAACGAACCTTAGCCAATTACCATCGCCAAGGAGGCGATAAGGCGATTGTGTTGATCTGCAGTTCGCGCCACGAATCATACAATATGATGGCGCTTAAAGTGCTTCCTGATAACGTTATTCCTGTTGTGGTTGAAGAGTTGCCATCGGTAGGCATTGATACTTGGTTTGCAGCTCTAGTAAATGGCGCGACGCAAGTGTTGTTTGCGGCCAGTAAACATATGCCAGAAACGATTCAAACTGTATTGAATCGTGAAGTAGGGATGGCCCAACAACTTCTCGATAGCTTGGGCCTTGCTCGAGAAACCATTGATATCCTCTATCTTGAGTCCTTAAGAGAGGGGTTGCCGACATTAGTTGAAGAAGACCTTGGTCTAAGGCTTGGCGATGTTGATGGTGATAAACGATCACGTTTATACCAAGCACTAGACGCACTGGTTGAACAACGTCAGGTAAAACCAACCATATTGCCATTGCCGACTACCGCCCCTTACGGCAATGTGCAGTGCGCTACCGACAAATGCACCCTGTGTATGGCTTGTGTTGCTGTTTGTCCGACTAAAGCGCTGCATAACGACGGTGATAGACCCGCATTAGACTTTATTGAACAAGACTGCATTCAGTGTGGTATGTGTGAAAAGGCTTGCCCAGAATCAGCGTTGTCATTGACGCAACGTATCAATTGGGACAGTAAATCTCGCCGCTCACCTATCGCTCTTCACGAAGAAAAGCCGGCAGAGTGTTTACGTTGTGGCAAACCATTTGCACCACAGTCTATGATTACTATGTTGCAAAATAAGTTACGTGGTCACTCTCACTTTGACAACGAAGCATCATTAAGAAGAATTGCAATGTGTGAAGACTGTCGTGTTGTTGA
>ASHK01001189.1 GCA_000695745.1 Vibrio madracius
TCACCATTATCACAGCGATAAGAAGCGAGATTATTTGCAGTGTGGTTCCTGTCAGTTGGTATTTGTACCAAGGCAGCAACGACTTAATGCAAGTGCAGAAAAAGCGATTTATGACCTTCATATCAACGATCCGAGTGATGTTGGCTATCGACGTTTTTTATCTCGATTAGTCTCACCACTGCAAGAACGATTATCACAAGGCTCAAAAGGTCTCGATTTTGGCTGCGGCCCGGCCCAACCTTGTCTCTGATGTTCGAGGAGCAAGGCTATGACATGTCGCTGTATGATTTGTACTATTATCCAGAAAGTTCGGTATTAAATAATAGCTATGATTTCGTCACGGCAACGGAAGTTATTGAGCACTTGTATGAGCCAAATCTAGTTTGGCAACAATGGTTATCGCTCATTAAGCCTTTGGGATGGTTAGGCTTAATGACTAAAATGGTGGTTGATGTAGACGCCTTTGCGAAATGGCACTACAAGAACGACCAAACCCACGTTGTATTCTTTAGTCGAGCCACCTTTGAGTATTTAGCTCAAAGGGATGAGCTAGCTCTAGAATTCATAGGTAATGATGTCATTTTATTGAGGAAGCTTACGTAATGAGTCGTAAGAAAAAATCGAGAAAACCGGGTGCGAATCCGGCGCCAGTTGTTGTTACACGCAACCGTACTGAAGCGGATGTAGAAGGGCGCCTTCGTAAACGTTTGAAAAAGCGTAAAGGCCAAAAATCTGGCAGCCGTCACTCTGATGGTTCTAAAACCAAGCAAACTGGCGCTGCTGTGAAGCTTGATCCACGTTTAGGCAGCAAGAAAAAGATTCCACTTATCGTTGAAGATAAGAAAAAACCAAGCAAGCAAGAACGCCGCCTGTCGGCAGAGCAAGAGCTTGAAATGTTGGAAAATGATGCGCAGCTTAATGTCCTGCTTGATCGTCTAGAAAGCGGTGAAAACTTAGGTGCGGGTCTGCAAAAATACGTTGATGAAAAACTTGACCGTATTGAGGTTCTGATGAACCGACTGGGTTTAATGGAACCAGAAATGGACGATGAGTTCGGATCATCGATGGTGGAGCAGCCTCGTCAGTCAAAGAGCAAAACAAGCAGCGATGCGGACTTGTTGGCTCAATTTGAAGAGCTAGATATCGACCAATTTAAGGATTAATAAGGGTAAAGTAGATGAATACCTTCACACTGTTAGCCATTGCTGGTGCCATCATTATTGTCGGCTTGGCTAGTTATGCGGGCTATTTGCTACTGCAACTTAAAAAGCAAAAGGAGTTGCAACAGCAGCATCGCGATTTGGCTATCCAAAAGCGTAACGCGAATATCTTTGAAAGTGTCGATACGATATGTTTAGCGACCATTCAAGGGCAATGTGACGTCTCAGAAGCCGCAATTAGGCTTTATAACATCATGGACTACGTCCAAGGCAAGGACCGTGTCGACTTTGATGAACGCTACCCAGCGACTTCTGAGCTCTATCATATTGTGAAAGATATGCCACGTGGCGATGCGCGACAAGAAATGAAGAAGCAAGACCGAATGCGAGATAACTTAGCACGTCAAAAAGCGGAAGCGCGTTTAAATGATGCGATTATTGAAGAGCTAAAAGACCTGCAACAAAAGGTCAAACCGCTCAACAATGCTATTGATATTAAGCTTGTCAGTTAACCTCTTCATTTCGTGGTCATGACTAGTGATCACGCTAGCATTTTTGTCGACGGTTTGAGCAAAAATGCAGTTAACGGCGCTTCCTGTCCTATTCCTGTGGCAAAATAGCGCCTCGTTGACACTCTGCGAATCTGCGTTCGTTAGATTACAATGAGAGAGTCAAGAAACACATGTTTATTGGAAGTATTACCATGTCTCAAAGTCAATCAGAAGCCAAACAACAGATAGTCTGGGATCAAGCAATTCTCGATAAATACAATTATTCGGGCCCTCGCTATACCTCATACCCAACCGCTGTTGAGTTTCACGAAGCTTATACCATTTCTGATTACGACATGGCATGTACGCAATATCCAGATCGTCCATTGTCGCTCTACGTGCACATTCCTTTCTGCCACAAACTTTGCTACTACTGCGGTTGTAATAAAGTCATTACGCGCCATGCCCACAAAGCGGATGAGTATCTCGATGTTATCGAACATGAAATTCGTCAGCGTGCCTCATTGCTGC
>ASHK01001190.1 GCA_000695745.1 Vibrio madracius
AAAAAGTATACATTCCCTCCATCGCACCAGGCTCTCTGTTTCTCTACCAAGGAGAGAAGTTTCCACGATTAAACGGCATTCTATTGTATAGGCGCTTTAAAGCTGACCCACTTAAATATTCTTGACGTCAATGAAGCAGGACAAGTTCTTGAAGAACGCCGCTATTACGAGGAGCTTGGGGAGCGAATTCGCGACATTACAGCCGACAGTGAAGGCAACGTTTGGTTTACCGCCGATAGCGGCGCAATCTATAAGATTAGTCGAGCTTACGAATGACCCATAGCCAAACGACAAAAACAAAGCCCACATCGCGATGTGGGCTTTTTAAACAATGAAACGGTACTGAGTTAGAACCAACGGTCAAAATCACTACGATCTAACTGGCGAAATGCTCTGTTGAGTGTAATCGCCAACTCTTTATATTTAGGCTTCGCTTTGATCGGCTCCATAGCAAAACCCGTTTCGATAATTTTCTGGTGCAGCTCACGATACCAAGAGGCTAAAGCTGGCGGAAGTTGAGTATTGTAGCGATTACCCAGCCACCACATACCTTGAACAGGAAGGCTGATGGCAAACAAAGCGATAATAATGGCTTGTGGCATGGCCTGAGCGTTACTGAATGCCATTTGTGTTAAAACACTAATAGCAGCAACCGCAGGCATCACTTTTATACCAAACTTCGTTGCTTTGATTATGCGCTGCTCTGGGAACAATGGTGTGAGCTCCTTTCTCATTGGCCACAGTTCCATGTACTTTTGACCATTTTTTATACTCTGAGTCAGACTTACTCGCTCGCTCATAGGCAACCTCACTAAAAAAAAGTTGAACTCTTCAACTAAATCAGCAAAATATTGACTGAAGTTAATATTCTTTCAAATTTATTTTGTTATCTTCTGTCATTATCGTTATTCTTTGCGTTTCCTCAATCTCATTGTTGTCTTTATTTACAAATAAGGCAACCAAGAGATGAACGTCGCAAGGACGCAAATGTGATTTTAATGAAGAAATCGCATATTATTATACGGCAATTGATGAATTTTTGACCAAGACTGAGCGAATGGATTTTTATCCCTTCTCAGCCTTGAGATACGTTTTATACCCCAATGATCTATGATCAATAAAATACAGGTAACCTCTAATGTCTAAGCTGGTTTTAGTTTTAAACTGCGGTAGTTCTTCTCTTAAGTTCGCCATCGTTGATGCAGAAAACGGTGATGAGCACCTAACAGGCCTTGCTGAATGTTTACACCTTCCAGAAGCTCGTATCAAGTGGAAACTTGATGGCAAACACGAAGCTCAACTAGGCGAAGGCGC
>ASHK01001191.1 GCA_000695745.1 Vibrio madracius
CACTAAAATGTCATCTGGATTAGTATTCGATAAATCTGGCATTGTAGAAGATAAGTCGATAATCGCGACTCTCGAAGACACCTTAGCTCAAAGTGATGGGCAAGTGGTCGCTCATGACGTCACTTCAGAAGGTGACAAGCTTTTGTTGAATATTGTCGTCCCAGATATGCTTAGAAATGAGTTAACCATCTTTCAGCTCAACCTAGGTTTTATTACTCAACCACTCGCTGAAACCAGTGGCCACGGTGATTATCTGACACTGAAAGATAGTGCTGGCAATGTCCTATTTTCTAATACCGCGCCTGGTCAGCATATCGAATTCAAATCAACCATCCCGGTGCTTGATGATACCTGGAGCCTGACTGCGTACCTAGATAGCGCGGTAACAGAAGCGAATGCTGCAACCATCAGTACTCAAATAACACAAGCACTGTTGGTCGCTGCCGTCATTATTGTCCCGTTGAGTATGATCATTATCGCTTTATTATTAAAGCCGATTACATTACTGCAAAGCGTGGTCAGAAACCTGGCAACCGGTAAAGGTGACCTTACACAAAGACTTGCCGTAGATTCTAACGATGAATTCGGCAAAATATCTCAGGATATCAATACTTTTATCGCCCAATTGCAAACCTTGGTTGGAAACGTTATCCAGTCCTGTAATGAAACCAGTCGCTCTATCTTACATCTCGAGCAACAAGCGAAAGAAAATCAGGTGTTGTTCCAATCACACCAAAATGAAATGGATCAGATAGTCACCTCGATTCATGAAATGAGCGCTTCTTCAGACACGGTGGCAAGCGATGCACAGCAAGCATCTCATAACACCGACACGGCCAATAAAGCGAGCGCCAACTCAAAGCTCATTGTCGAAGAGGCCATATCAAGCCTACAAGCACTGGTAACTGAGGTTGAAAATACGTCGCAAGCAGTCATTGCAATGAGTGCCGATACTCAAAAAATTGGCGATACGCTAGAGGTCATTGGTGATATTGCAGAGCAAACTAATCTATTAGCACTTAACGCAGCGATAGAAGCAGCACGGGCAGGAGAGCAAGGCCGTGGATTTGCAGTGGTAGCAGATGAAGTGCGAGCACTGGCTTCTCGCACTCGTCAAAGTACCTCAGAAATCAATGATATGCTTTCTAAGCTGCATTCAGGTAATGAGGCCGTTGTTGCCAACATGGAGTCAACTAAGCATCGCTGTAAGCTCTATGAGGAGCAAACCAGCGGTGTGACAAATTCTCTCGATTCTATGATGACGTTTACCGATGAGATTAATGAGCTTGTCGCTCAAATCGCCTCATCGGCTAGAGAACAAAGTACTGTTTCAGAAGAGATCAACAAGAATATGGTCACCATTCAAGATATGGTACGTACATTGGTCCACAATGGTGAACTTGCGACCCAAAACGCCAATGACCTAAAAGGACGAAATCAAGAGCTGCTTACCACCGTGGAGCAGTTCAAGGTATAACGCGCATTCGATATGCTCAGTGGTATCGACTTATCAAGCTCACTTCGGTGAGCTTTTTTATCGCCTAGTATTGTGGCGAGAAAGGAAAGAAAAAAGCCAATCGCGAAAACAAGGCGATTGGCTGTATAACATGTGAACAAGAAGTGTTCACTAACAACGTCAGTTGGCTAGGTGACCCTTAAATCAGAGGGTCAAATCATTCTAGATTCATCACTGAGGTAAATTCAAGAGACAATTGCTATTTATATCAGCTATTTATGTACTATTGGATTTACATCACAGCCCACCTTATCGCTAATACAAATTCATTTACTATTCTATGGTTAGTGTGCTGATGTTTCAGGCTCTGTCTGATGTCAGTTAATTCTTACTTTTTGAGCCAATTCGTATCTCGAATCGTCGAGTAATCAATGTCATACTAGATGATCCAATGTTGCTGACTACATCAAGCATGAAAGAGAAAATCAACTTTATAACGCTTCCCAAAGGTCATCCATGTCAAATTGTCGACTGCCGAGCCGATTCACAAAACGTCTTCTTAGAGCCTCACCGACACGACTATTTTGAAATCATCTGGTGTCTAGATGATTCAGGCTCTCAACGTATCGACTTTGTCGATTATGGCAGTAAACCGGGGCGTTTTTTCACCATTGCACCTGGTCAGGTCCATGAGTCAAACTCGCTAGGCAACAATGTCAAAATGCTGATCTTCTCGACAGACTTTTTTGAGCAGAGATATCGCCATCAATTGATGTTTGATGCACTCTTTTCTGTTCATCAAAATCAGCACCCGTACCTAGACACCGACAGGCGTGGTGCCACACAACTGAACTCCCTATTCGATCTCATGCTCGAAGAATATCAACACAACAACACCGATTGGGATCTTGTTGAGTCTTTGCTTACTAGTTTTTTGCGTTACTTGATCAGATTTACAGCCTGTAAGAGTGAAGCCATCACTGTACGTGATAAACGAATCTCGCAAGTCATTGCACTTATCGAAGCGCATTATC
>ASHK01001192.1 GCA_000695745.1 Vibrio madracius
TGAACATATTTTCCGCTCATTAATTTACAATAATCAATTTCATCGGCATGTGCCTGACTTACCGAGAAAACTGATAATAGAAATGCAATTAGGAAAGCGCTATGTGCGTTGCTGAAAAGAAAACATATACCAAAAACTCAAATAAAACTAATGTCTCAGGTTGAACTAAAATCATATAAACCCCTAAACTAAAAAAGGGGGCACGAAGCCCCCGAAAATGACAGCTTAGTTAACTGCTGCACGCTTAGCCCAACGGAAAATACCGATTACTACTGCGATACCCATCGAAACCACACCCAACGCGATAATCGCAGTCAAGCCAGCCGCAGACAGCTCCGTAGCAGAAGCCTGCATGCTATCCAAGCCAGCTTGAACGTTAGCATCAACAGCAGCAAAAGATGGCTGAGATGTCGCTACAGCACCAACAGCAATAACTGCCGCTAGAGCCGCACCTTTAATGCTTTTGCATGCATTCGCCACTTTATTTTTAAGAGATTTTAAACAATAGTAAATGTTCCTTTATTATTGTAATTTTAAGATTTAGGTTTGGCATTTATAGATGCACAGTAGAGCGCATATTTTTAATAATGTGTGCTAATAAAATCATTAGCGCACTGGCTGGAACAGAAGCGGCAAACGCCATAACTGCTTCATCCAGCCCTACATATCCTTGAACTAAAACAGGTTCAATACATTGACCATTAATAATCTCAGTACAAGTCAATATATTCATTAGAGAACTTTAAAATCTTCAGTGCGTTTAGGTAGCTCTACATCAATGTAGAAAGGTAGCTCACGCTTCACCAGTTCTTCGTATTGCTCGTCTGTCGGAAACATGACGTTATACTTCTCATTATGATAAAGACCGCCTTCTTGATTCGTAGAGAGATAATTTGCGATATTAACTTCTTTACCTGATTTTTTAGAAGTTACTTTTTTACACTATAGATAAGTCGTTTCATTATTGAACCTATTTTGGAAAAATTATTAAATCAATATGTGAGCCATCTGCTCAACCTTTATGTAGATAATAAATCAACTAAATGAGAAAATATATTTCAAATAATAAAAACCATTGATTTAATAAAATTAACGCGCTATTATAGTGGTAAGTTTAGAGATAATTATAATGAAGACTTACTTCAATACCTTTCAATTCAAAAATGAAGCCACACTCAATGTAACTACAACTGCAACTTTAAAAGAAGATACTTATATCTTTAATTTCGTACCATCGAAGTTTTTGATCATAATTCTTTGAGTAGCTCTGAGCTAGAAAGAGTTTTTTACTCTACATTCTCTCAAGAGTTTAAAGAAGATAAGGTTTTTGATGGTTCAGCTCACATGTCGATTCATCAAAGAATCATTGCAGAAATTGCTATTTTTACTTCTCAAGTTGCAATGAATGATAATGCTTCATTTAACTTTTTTGAGTTCTATGATTTTGCGTATGGTATCTTCTACTTTTACAAAGAAGATCAAAGCGCAGCTTTAGACTGTTTTCATCTTGAATCGCCCGAATTTTACCAATTCGAACTTGACTTAAAAGAGTTAAGTTTCTGTACAACAATGAAAGAATTTGCAATCAAGTATGGTTGCACATACAAAAGAAGAGATAAGCTTTTATGCGACCACAGGAAGCTCTCAAAGATTTTCGGCTTAAATGAAAATACAGTGTATAAGTATTGTAATAAAATCCTGAGCGAAAGCTACACTGTAAGTAAGATGATTAGAAGTGCCGACGAAATTCTGTCTCACAGCACTCAGCAGGAAGAGTTGAGAATAAAGTCAATCTTAAATACCTAAAAAGATAAGCCCGCTCGAAAGAGCGGGCTTCTTAATAACAATAAGATAATAATATCTTCAACACACATATATACAATACCATACTGTTTTTTATTTGCTATTTCAAAATATAAAACACTCTGATTAAGTGAAAGAGCAGAAACGCAAACAGACAGCGAGGGCTCGCAGCGACTGCTTGCGTAATGATGTTTCACGTTATCAGAGTTTGTGATTATCTGAAATTATCATAGTACCTTATTAGTAGTAATATATACTCTAAGAGACCGACTTAGAGTATGTTCGTTCCTCACATACTCGTCGGTGAGGGA
>ASHK01001193.1 GCA_000695745.1 Vibrio madracius
TTGAGAAAAACAGAGTTGTTGAAGGCCAAGAATTGAAGATCCTGGGTGCGATTGGCGAAGGTAAAATGCCAACGACTACGCCTAAGGTACATAGCTGTGCGTTAGAAGCGATCCTTCGTGAAGGTCGCAAACTCATCGAATGGGATTCACCAAAAGAACATCAAGGTGATTGGAAAGTCGGTCGTGGTGTGGCGATTATTCAGCAAAAATCAGGCATTCCAGACATCGACCAAGCGAACTGCAGCATTAAAATGGCCTCTGACGGTACCTTTATCGTGCACTCAGGAGGCGCAGACATTGGTACTGGACTAGACACCGTGATCGCGAAGCTCACAGCAGAAGTGCTTAAGTGCCCGCTAGACGAGATAACGATTCACTCTGGAGATACTGATCATGCTCCGTTTGATAAAGGTGCATACGCCTCTTCGGGCACATGTTTCTCCGGTAACGCGGCAAAACGTGCTGCCGAAGCTATGCGCGAAAAAATCTTGAAATACGGCGCAGAGATGCTTGAAGAGCCTGTAGAGAACGTTGAGATTGTGGCTCCAGGTTTAGTGAAAGGTCCATCGGGCCAAGTCACCTTCTTCGATATCGCCCATAAAGCAGAAAGTGGCACTGGCTGGGGTCAACTCTTAGCGTCGGGCTGCTTTACTACGGCTGAGTTTGCCTTCCCTTACGGGGCGAACTTCGCTGAAGTTGCCGTCAATACGAGAACGGGTGAAATCCGCCTTGATAAGTTCCATGCCTTGCTTGATTGCGGTACGCCAGTGAACCCTGATTTGGCGCTTGGTCAAATCTATGGTGCGAGTATGCGCGCTATTGGTCATAGCTTGTTTGAAGAGCTTATTTATGACGATAACGGTGTACCGATCAATACCGACCTTAAGAGCTATGGTGCGCCGAAGATCGGTGATATCCCTAGAGACTTCAAAGCGGTATTGGTACCAAGTGATGATCCAGTTGGACCGTACGGTGCCAAATCTATCTCTGAAATTGGTGTAAACGGTGCTGCGCCAGCAATCGCAACTGCAATTCATGATGCATGCGGCGTTTGGCTACGCGAATGGCATTTCACTCCAGAGAAAATTCTTAAAGGTCTCAATAAATTATAACAAACAGTGCGGTAGCGGAGACCAAAAAACGCTACCGCACATTTATTCCAAATAACGGGAAGCAATGCCTCTGTTAGTGAGTAATGCAAAAAATAGGGGCGTTAATGTCGAGGTAATTATGCAATATACCCAGTCAATTAAGGCTATTAGGGCGTCAATACTTGATATCACCAAAGTGGTTGATAAGCCCGAAGATATCGAACAGCACGTACGTTTCATCGAAGACGGACTTCTTCTTGTAGACCAAGGTCGCATCGAATGGGTCGGCGAATGGGAAGAAGGCAAACATAAAGTCCCAGACTCAGTGCGTATTCGCTTCTATCCAGGCAAGATAGTGATGCCTGGGTTCATTGATACCCATATTCATTACCCACAAGCAGAGATGGTTGGTGCGTATGGTGAGCAGCTACTCGAGTGGCTGAACAACTATACGTTCCCAACAGAAGCACGTTACAAAGATAAAGATTACGCTAAAGAAATGTCTAAGTTCTTTATCAAACAGCTGCTTCGCAACGGTACGACTACAGGCATGGTATTCGGAACAGTTCACCCTGAGTCTGTCGATGCGCTGTTTTCTGAAGCCAACAAACTGAACATGAGGATTGTCGCGGGTAAGGTCATGATGGACCGTAACGCGCCAGATTACTTACTAGATACTCCGGAGACAAGTTACAACCAAACCAAAACACTGATTGAGAAATGGCATAAAAAGGACCGTCTGCTTTACGCCATTACCCCAAGATTTGCCCTACCTCCTCACCGGAACAGTTGGAGATGGCGCATAAGTTAAAAGAGGAATATCCGGACACGTATATTCATACGCATTTGTCGGAAAACATGAACGAAATTGCTTGGGTTAAAGAACTTTTCCCTGAACAAGACGGTTATTTAGATGTTTATCACCATTATGGCCTGACTGGATCAAAGAGTGTATTCGCACATTGTGTTCACCTAGAGGACAAAGAGTGGGACTGCATCGAAGAAACGGATTCGGCCATCGCATTTTGTCCAACTTCTAACCTGTATTTAGGCAGTGGCCTGTTCAAAATGCAGGAGGCATGGAAACGAAATGTGAAAGTGGGTATCGGGACTGATATCGGCGGAGGAACCACTTTTAATATGATGCAAACGTTGAACGAAGCGTACAAAGTTGCTCAATTGCAGCAACAAAAGCTATCTGCGTTTGAAGCATTATATTTGGCGACATTAGGTGGGGCGAAAG
>ASHK01001194.1 GCA_000695745.1 Vibrio madracius
GAAACACAAGGCAAAGTCTTCGCTTACACTTTTCCACGCTCATCGTCTGACATTACCGATCTTCATCAGTGGAACTTAGAAAATGCCAACGGCTGGGGAGGCTCTTCGCCTGAGGTCAACGTCGCGAACCTTTATACTAACTCGGTCATGTTAAAGGCGAATCAGTGCCAGACAACAACATTCGAGAGCCCTGATTCCAAGTACTTTACGTCCGTTACCCCATATGACGAAAGCCGCTACCTGATCGATGGTGCCAATCATGTGTCATCAAATAACTGGCAGAAAAATGCGAATGGCTCCGTCACTGTCTCTTTCAACTGTGGGCAAGAGGCAATCAACAACATTGACACCAACGGCCAAGACTTCTCTTTTACGGTTCGCTATTACGGCGTGAACAAAAAAGTACTGGATGGGAAAATCGCACCCGAGAAAACCGTAGTTAAGTCATAAGCTTAACTTGACTTCTCAACTGATGATGCGCTCTTAGCGCATCTCATTCTATCCATCGACTTTATTTGCTACGTCTTAATCGAATTCTAACCACCATGAAGGAGAATTGATGATTCCCGTTGTTTATAGCGACTATGCCACGAGTATTTTATCTCAATTACGCCGCAGTGGTGTTGATGTGCACGAGTTTGTCTCTTCGGCTGGTCTACCGACCGAATATGAACAAGCGGAACCGACATTTCTCCCTTTGCAAACCGTCTTTCGTCTGGTTCAACTTACGTATGCGCAGCTAGGTCCAAAGTCAGGGGCAAAAATCATCCGCGTTGCGTTACGCGATCATATTGTTCCACAATTGCTGTGCAACGTCGCTTCAGAAACCACTCTCGAACAAGCACTGCAACAGGTTATCCAAGCACTTCAAGTGCAGTTGCCTCAATCGGACATTGCGTTGCAACGCTTTGGCGATCATTTTCTGTTTTCTCGCTACAAAGCAGTAAATACTGAAGATACCACTTTTGTCTGGTCCGAAGTGTTTAGTCTTTGGGCAATGATAGAAACCATTCAAGCGTTAACCAAAACAGATTGGATACCAACGCAAGTGCACTTACAGTCATTGTGTCATGACGATATTCCCCGGTGTTTTCCAGCAACAATTCAGTTTGTTCAAGCTCGCACTGTTTGTGGCGTGGTCATTGAACATTCACTGGCGCAGTCAACGATAACAGTGGCAAAAGGTGAGATGATTCTTCGTGAAGAAGAGGAGGAAAACAACGGGATTTATTACAACGCC
>ASHK01001195.1 GCA_000695745.1 Vibrio madracius
AATGAAATGCCAAGCCCTGCTACAGCGCAAATTATTTTTACGGGTGTTCCACCAGGAATTTCAAAGCTCTTGGTAATTCTTTAAATTTCAGCACTACAGTCAAGTACGAAATAAAGAAAATAATGTAACCGACTAGGTAGATCACCACTGTCAGGGATATTGCAGTAAAGAATGAGACATTTGCGCCACTCCCGCCAAAGGTGAGTACTGCAGCCCAAATACTAACGATAATCCCTTGCATAACTAAAAACTTGACTGGTACATCATATTCATTGGTCTCTGCTAGCTTTTTCGGTAACAGGCCGTCTTTACCCGCTTCAAGCATACCCCAAGATGGGCCTACTACCCACGCAGAGACCTCCGCACATACCCCAAATGCGATAAATACAGCGATGATTCTAACCACCCAACCTGCTTGGTCCGTAAAGTGGCAAACAAGCCTTCAAAACCTTGTACTACGCCGATAGATAACCCGAGAGATTTTTCTGGTACCACTGCACCGATAGCGATACCACCAATGGTATTTAAGCAAATTGCCAATAATACAAGTAATATAATCGCTATTGGATAGTCACGTTTGACATTCGTCATTTCATTTGCGTGTGTTGCCGATGCTTCGATACCTGCATAGGCAAGAATAAACGACACAAAAACAACGACCGTATTTAATTGGGTGAAGTCTGGCACCATATTACTCAGTGATAGGTCCATATCACTGACGCCACCTGTGAAAAAGAATCCAATCGTTAGCGCAAACAAAACGATAGCTGGAATCGCAATACCCAGAATGAAACCATATTTTGCTATCGTACTCGTGAACTTTGTGCCTTTAAACTGAGATAACGTCAATCCCCAGAAGATCACCATAACGCCAATAAAACGTATCATCGGGTTGTTGTTTAGTGCATCCCAGTCAAGAACGTAGGATAGCGCACCAAGTATGAAATAAATCATGGTGACAAACCCGACAGTGATCTGGAACCACTGAAAGAATATGTTGGCAAAACCCCATTTCTCTCCGAGTGACTTACCCGCCCAAGTATAGACCCCACCTTTATCCCAACCCTCTATCGTTGCCATTTCTGCGGCACACAATGCAACAGGAAGAAACCAAAACAGCCCAGCAACAACAAGATAAAAGACTAATGAAATACCTGAAGATGCAAAGGTTGGGTATTCATAAACCGTCATTACCATCGTTGCGGTTAAGGCAAAGAACCCAAACAAGCTAAGATGCTTGCGACTATTTACCGACTCATTCATCATCAAATTCCCTTTAAAATCTAAACGCATATTGAGTTGGCTAAAGTGTAGCTCATTTTTCTGTATACAAATGATTCATACACAAATTTAAATAACACAGTGTTTCTATGGATATTCAGAACTATCACAAGCTATCGTCAACTCAATTAACTCACCAAGAGTATTCGTCATTAATTTGCAAACCGCCATATGACGACTAAAATTTTTCTGAGTTAAACTTAAAATCATTAAAACTGAGGTCAGGTGTGAAAGTGTTAGCTTTGGTCATTGTCCCATCTTTCTTAAGGGCATCACTGTGCTTACTAACGTTCACACCAAAACCGCAAGCACGATTGCAGCGCTTTAGTAATATTCAGATTAGTCTGCCACCTAAGTTACAGTGGCCTATACCGTTTCCACTCACCGAATCACTGAAATTGACCAACTTGGCCCTGTAGATATTGGCAAAAGTTTTCAAATGCAACCTCAAGCGAAGATCGGTGATCTAGCCATAA
>ASHK01001196.1 GCA_000695745.1 Vibrio madracius
CTTGAATATAGTGAATGGACAGGTTCATCCAACAACAGTCAATGTTAAAACTTACTATAAATCATAACCACGATGTGTGCGCTACGCCTAAAACTGTCTTGTTTGATATGGGCACAAGAGCGGAAGATAAATGCGGTCGTATCCAGCGCTCAACTTTCTGGCGCAAAAGTTTTTAGCACAGAACTCACGATAAGCTCGACCTTTTCTTGCAGCGTTTCCTCATCAGGTTTAGAAGCAAGGTCAAGCACTTGCGGCCAAAATAGTAACCCTTGAAGCACACTAAGATAAAAACTGGTTATCGTTTGAGCATCTTTAGCACACAACTTTCCATCATCAATGGCCTGCTCAAACCAACGTGTCACTGCACGAGTTTCATAGATTCGCTGGCTCATATTCTTAGCCAACTCAGGCTGACGGAAAAACTCCATAATAATCGTGCGTGAAAATGCGATGCCGTAAACATCATAAGACACATTAACTTCGTTAAATGTAATCGCCGTTAACTGTTGCTGTACGCTTCTATCACTGTGATAAGGGTAATGCCCTGCTCTTTCAACGCCATCCTGTACAATTGCCAAAACCGCCTCAAACAAGACCTCTTTACTCGCAAAGTGACGATACAAGGTTCGCTTAGAGACTTCTGCCGAAGCACAGACATCGTTCATATTGGCAGCCATAAAACCATTCTCAATAAACTCTTTTTTTGCGGCGTCAAGTATGGCTTTTCGCTTCTGTTCTGAACGAGTCATTTGTTCTCTCCTGGTGGTTTGGTGCCGAGTCTAACAAATCGAACACAAGAGGTAAACTTTTAGGTTTACTTTTAAAAAAACCTAAAATAAAATCCGCAAAATAAACTCATGAGTTTACCTTCGCCGAGGTAAACCTCACTGTATCTACCTTCTTCTTTGGAGAACAACGTGAACGATAAACGCACTGCCACTTTTAGTAACAAGCCAAAAGCACTGGCATGGGTTATTGGCATCGCTCTAACTGGATTGCTTGTAACAGGCTGTAACTCCCAATCAAAACCAGAGGAAACGGCCATTGTCGTCAGACCCGCTCTCGTAGAACAAGTCTCTACACAACGCAACGATCATTTAAGTTTCAATGGCGTCGTTAGAGCTGCGGAGCGCGCAGATTTATCATTTCGCATCAACGGTCGGCTCACAGACATACTGGTTGAAGAAGGCGATCGAGTCGTGCGTGGTCAACTACTCGCTACATTGGATTCAAAAGACGCAGAAATAGCTTTAGCTTCTGCCGAATTAGAATTGAATAATTTGGCCGCTGAGTACAAAAGAGCCTGACTATTTATGAGAAAAGCAACGCCATTTCTAAGAGCAGTCTTGATGAGCTAACCACCCGTTATAACTTGGCACAAAATCGTCGTGATGAAGCGCTGCGTCAGGTGGAATACACCAAAGTTGAAGCGCCTTTTGATGGCGTAATAGGACGTAAATGGGTCGACAACCACATGCAGATCCAAGCGAACGAAGCCATATTTACCTTGCATGATCTCGACACGATGGAGGTGGTCATCATATTCCTGACAACGTGATGATGTCGGGACTGAAAAGCACCAAAGCCATCGCTGAAATTACTGCCATTCCTTCACAGGAGTTCGACCTAAGCTTAGAAACTCACGCGACTCAAGCGGATCCTGTTAGTCAAAGCTACGCGGTGGTTTGCGGTTTGATGATTTAAAAGGATTTCGCTTACTACCGGGCATGACCGCAAAAGTCAGTCCCGTTGACGATCACATCGTCTCAGAAAGCCAATACATTACGCTGCCAGTCACTTCTGTTGTTCCTGATAACCAAGGCAAACAATTCGTGTGGTTGGTGAACGACAATAACCTTATCACTCGTCGTTATGTACAAGTAGGCGCACTTAGCCAAGATCGATTGGAAATCAGCCAGGGGCTGACTGTGGGTGAGTCAGTGGTCATCGCGGGTGTTTCTAGCTTGCATGAGGGTATGGAAGTGCGTCCAGTGCTGTCTGTCGGCAATGGCAGTCAAGAGGTTCAACAATGAACATTGTTCGTTACACCATCGCTAAACGCACCAGTGTTTGGGTGTTAATCGCTCTGACGTTACTGGGGGGATACATTAGCTACCTAAAGTTAGGTCGCTTTGAAGATCCTGAGTTCGTCATTCGTCAGGCGGTGATTAATACGTCCTACCCTGGCGCGACCGCTCAGGAAGTTTCCGATGAAGTCACGGATGTGATTGAAGGCGCAGTACAAACCCTGCAAGAGTTGAAGGAAGTCAAGTCCGTCTCAAAGCAAGGCATGTCTGAAGTAACCGTTGAAATTAAACTTGAGTTCGCTAACAGCAGCGCTGAACTGCAGCAAGTCTGGGACAAACTGAGACGAAAAGTCAGCGACGCACAACGCTTGCTGCCACCAGGAGCAGGGGCGTCTATAGTTAATGACGACTTTTCAGACGTGTATGCTCTGTTCTTTGCTGTCACCGGGGAAGGCTACACCGATAAACAGCTACAAGACTATGTCGATCAACTGCGACGAGAGCTCGTGCTGGTTCCTGGGTTGCAAAAACCGCAACCTTGGCAGAGCGACAAGAGACCATATTTGTTGAAGTTTCAGGTGAACGCCTGGCTAAATTTGGCCTCTCTGCCGAGCAAGTGTTTCAAGTACTGCAAAAGCAGAATTTAGTCACTGTTGCCGGCGCTATCGATACGAAAGACATGCGCATCCCAGTGATTCCACGCTCAAACATTCATTCGTTTGATGACTTGCGCAATCTGCAAGTGGGCATTGGCAAAATAATGCTGTTATGCAACTTGGCGACATCGCAACGGTAACTCGGGGCTATCAAGAGCCGTCGAGTATGCTTATGCGCTATAACGGCCAGCGTGCTGTCGGATTTGGTATTTCTAACGTCAATGGCGGCAACGTTGTTGAAATGGGCGACGCGGTTAAAGCAAGACTACTAGAGCTTGATAGCCAGCGACCGATTGGTATGGAGCTACATACAATCTCGATGCAGTCGGATTCCGTGCGCGCATCGGTAGCAAACTTTATCGACAACCTGATTGCTGCTGTGGTCATTGTATTTGTTGTGTTGTTGGTCTTCATGGGGCTGCGCTCTGGCGTCATTATTGGCTTTGTTCTATTGCTGACGGTTGCGGGTACGCTTTGTATCATGTTTATCGATGACATTGCCATGCAACGTATCTCTCTCGGAGCACTGATTATTGCTCTAGGTATGCTTGTCGATAATGCCATTGTGGTTACTGACG
>ASHK01001197.1 GCA_000695745.1 Vibrio madracius
ATTAGAGCAATAGGATCGTTACCATTAAAATTCAATACTTGATCAGAGGTTGAAAGCGTTGCGACACCTAAAATGGCATCGTCTGCGCCAGAGTTTGCGAACACAAGTACTGATTTAGCTGGTATCACATAGCTGGAAAGATCTAGCGTGGTCCAACTGCCGTTACCATTTGGCGATTTAGCCAGTTGGTAACCCAGCAACTGAACTTCTGAATCCCCAGAGTTGGCTATCTCAACCGCCTTGTTAAAACCGCTTCCTTCCACATATTGCGAAAGAAAGATCTCTGCGTTGGCGCCTCCGGCTAATGCGGACGTTATCGCTAACGCTAACCACTGCTTTTTATTTGTGCGTGTCATCATTCACCTCGAATTAACTGGCAATGTTATCCCTTGCCTTTATTGCACTTTATTGAATATGAAAATGATTATTTTCGAGACGAGTGTTGTCATTCAGAGTGCAAATGAACAATGAATATTCAGTTAACTGAGAGACACCTCTCATTCGAAGTTTGAACAATTTCGTCTGTGCCAAAATTCAACAGGAAACGTTAGTAAGTCGAGATTATACGCTAACAACGAAAAAGCCCTTTGGCGAACCAAAGGGCTTTGCAATATCTGAAGTACAGCTTGTGCTATGGGCGAGTCACAAAACCTACCGCTTTGTAGGCTTCAGCCAACGTCACTGCAGCACGAGCAGAGGCTTTTTCAGCGCCTTGACGCATGACTTCATCCATATAAGCACGATCGGCACGAATACGGTGGTATTCTGCTTGAATTGGCTCAAGCATAGCAACCAGCGCTTCACCTACATCTTTCTTAAACGGACCATACATCTCTACACCCGCATATTGCGCTTCAATTTCTTCAAACGTTTTGTCCGTTGCTGCAGAGTAAAGGCCCATTAGGTTAGAGATGCCCGCTTTGTTTTCCCAATCGTTGGCAATGCGTGGTGGTGTCTCAGCATCGGTTTGAGCTTTATTGATCTTTTTGATAATCGACTTAGGCTCCTCAAGCAGAGTAATCACGTTCTTACGGTTATCATCCGACTTAGACATCTTCTTAGTCGCATCTTGTAAGCTCATTACACGAGCGTTCACCGTTGGGATATAAGGCTCAGGAATGGTGAAAATCGGCGCTTCAGGGCTGTAGATATTGTTGAAACGAGTCGCGATATCACGCGCTAACTCTAAATGCTGCTTCTGGTCACTACCCACTGGTACTTGATGTGCGCCGTAAAGCAGAATATCCGCAGCCATTAGCACTGGATAATCATAAAGACCAACGTTAACGTCATTAGCGTAGCGCTGAGATTTATCTTTAAACTGAGTCATACGATTCAGTTCACCCATTTGGGTATAACAGTTAAGAAGCCAACCAAGTTGAGCATGCTCAGGTACGTGTGACTGTACAAATAACGTGCTCTTCTTCGGATCAACACCAACTGCAAGGCAGATTGCGAGTGCGTCTAGTGTCGCTTCATGCAGTGCTTTCGGGTCTTGACGAACCGTAATCGCATGCAGGTCAACCACG
>ASHK01001198.1 GCA_000695745.1 Vibrio madracius
CGGTCGGCTAGAATTCACCATTACCGACCATGGTGATAAAAGAGAGATCAACGTCACCGCGTGGTGGCACCCACAGGTTTTAAAGGCCTACTCTATTGGTTTGCAATGATGCCCGCACACTTATTCATTTTTAAAGGAATGGTGCGGGCGATCTGCCGCAAAGCATAGTCACGCTTTAACTAGCGGGAACTCGGTAGGATACGGCTTGTAATGGCTACTACGCTTTAAACGAAAGAGGGATTTCAGCCAGCTGAGTCCCTTTGTTCATTGGGTAAATCAAATATTCACCGTGGTACTTTACTTTCGATTTGTAATCAGTGCGCTTGTGCAACATAAACCCAGCCTCGTAAGCTTTGGTGACAAACTCTGCATGATTGCCACGCACAAACCAACTCATCGGCTTCACAAGGTTTTCAGCGTCAAAACAGTCATCACATTGATTCGCACACAAAGCAAATGAGTTATGGCCATCAGTAAAGAACTGAACTTTACTGCCATCGGTCAACACCTCTGAAGTACAGACGCCCCAACCTGCTGCTTCCATGTCTTCAATAAACTGCTCAATCTTCGCATCGGTAACAGGTTGTACATCACCAGAAAAGAATTCCGCATAATAAGCAGAAATGCGCTTAAACAAAGGTTCAAGCATGGAATCGTTGCCCTTAGAGCGTCCCGATTTCTGCCATTGAATTAGGTTCGCGCTGGTCGTTTTTCCAAAACGCTGAGTTTTGATCGCTTTTGTTACCCATCGAACAAGAAAGTGATTGTTCGTCACAGGCGTATTCATCAGCTTGCCCGAAGCATGCTCATTGGCCAATTCTTCAAGTGCACTGTTTACAACTTTTTGGATCTCTGAATAGTAGTCAGACATTATGCTTTTTTCCCAAACGCCCAATATAAGGCGGCGGATAATACCGAACAAATAGCCATTAATGCAATCATCGGCCAAACTGTCCCACCAGGAAGCATCGCCACAATCGCGCCAATGACTGAACCGGTGCCAAATCGCAGTGTGCCCGCAAGTGAAGAGGCCGTACCCGCCATGGTAGGGTAACCACTCAACAGTAACCCCATTGAGTTACTACCGATCGTTGACAGCGTGCCAATAAACAACATAACAAAAGGAACAGTACCCCAAATCCCAAGATCCAGAATACCACTTGCTAATAACGCTAGTCCCGCAAACAACTGAATGCTCAGCCCAAAACGAAGCATACCATGCAAGCCGACTTTCTTAACCATACGCCCGTTGATACTGGTCATGATGATCATCGTGACAATATTCAAGCCGAAAAGATAGCCGAACTGATCAGGTGTCACACCATAGATATCAATATAGACAAACGAGCCAGCAGTGAGAAAGGCAAACATACCCGCGAACGAAAATGCGCCTGAGAACATGAGCCCCATTGCAACGGGATTTTTGCATAGCCTTAAGTAGTTTCTAATGGTGGTTCGAAAACGAAGTGGTTGCCTATTTTCTGGCGCTAATGTCTCTGGAATCTTCCAAAGTACCGCAGCAATCACAACGCCGGAAAACGCTGTTAGTAACCAAAATATTGACCGCCATCCGAACCAAACCGCCAGATGCCCGCCGATCATCGGCGCAACCAACGGGGCCAATGTAACAACAAGGGTGACAAATGACATGGTTCGAGCAAAATCTTCTTTATCGAACATATCACGAACCACCGCTTGAATAATGACAGCCGCAGCAGCGCCTGCAAACCCTTGCGCGGTTCGAATATAGGTCAAAGATTCAATCGTCGATGCCGTTGCTGAAATGGCAGAAGCAACGCCAAAAAAGAACACGCCAAATACTAAGATCGGTCTACGACCAAAACTATCAGCAAGAGGACCATGTAAAAGTTGGCCGATAGCGAACCTGCGGTATATACCGTTAATGTAGTCTGAACAGCACCGGCTGTTACCCCAAAATCTTGTGCGATAGTCGGCATCGCGGGCAAGTACATGTCGATAGCCAAAGGTGTCAAAGCACCAATCGCTCCGAGAACTAGGAAAAGAACCAAACCTAGCTGAGGTATGTCGGGCTGCGATATTGGTTTAGAACTCATATCGCTCCTAAAGAAATCTTTATTTGTTCGCTATCCATGCCCACAAATAAACAACCTAGACTCAATCTATCCCATTGAGTGATATGAGATAGCGACACACAGGGACGCTATCTCGGG
>ASHK01001199.1 GCA_000695745.1 Vibrio madracius
GTGGTCGCTCGCCATCTAGCTCTGCATCGTTGAGCCACATAACTGGGATACGCTCAAATTCGCCTACTTGAATGGCCTGCTGTTCGGGTAGTTGAAATTGCTCTGCCGACCCTAAAGGTACCTCGCCATCTACAAGCCATAGTTCACTCCCTGACACAACACACCAATAGGCTTGATGAATGTGGCTTTCACTTTTTTTTAACATCATGAATCCTCATTGCTTGCAGTTCGTCCATTTTACTGGCAATCTAAATTCATACCAGCTAGAAAAACGAAATTCTAATTCTGGTACCATGAGAATCGATTTCTCAGTAACTCTTTGTCATTACAAAGCAAGAGACTGCCTATTGCGGTCCCGATCATGAGGACATGGTCATGTTAAATAAATTCAAACAAGTACAAGAACAATGGGGTGGTTCCAGTGAGGTTATCGACCACTGGTTAGAAACCCGTCAAGCGCTTATCGTTGAGTACTGTAAGCTCGGTTCTCTACAACCTTCCCAAGCTCAATCTAACGTCGTCGAGCTTCCTTCTCCTAAAGACATCGGTTCGTTTTGCGACCACCTCGTCGATTACATATCTGAAGGTCATTTTAAAATCTACGATATGGTCATGGATAAATGGAAAGCTACCGGCTTCAAGACCAACGATGAGATTGATACGGCTTACGCTAAGATTGTCCTAACCACTGACCCGCTGCTTGAGTTCAACGATAAATACAAGAAAGTGGACGATGAGATGCCTAGTTTCGAACAGGATATGTCAAAAGTTGGCGAAATCTTAGAGCTACGCTTTGCAGTAGAAGACAAACTGATTCAGCTGATTGCCGATAGTTTAGCGATTCCTCCTGGGGCGTAGAGAGCGCTGTTGTAGGCAGCAATAGGCTTTGACTTTGACCGACCCCAAAAGTGGGTCTGGTCTGTTGCGTGTTTGCTTTCTATACCATCGTCATCCAAGGTTATCGTCACCCCTGTGAAGTCGGGGGCCTATTCAGCATGAGGCGACAAGCCACAGCGAGACTCCTGTCTACAGTGGAATGACGGTAGCTATGAACTAGCCTAGCTAAAATACCCTCACCAGAAGCATCGCCTCCCCTACGACGACACGGGGCTACTCAATATAGAGCGCCGAACCTCTGCTTGATTCCTATCTACACAGCAATGGCAATAGATCGAAAATTTAGATACAAAAAAGGCGCCTTTCGGCGCCTTTTTCATTTCTTTCGACGATTACTCGTCAGAAGAGAAGCCTGCGTTTAGTAGCGCAGCTAGGTTATCCGTCGCTTGTTCAGCAGATGGACCTTCCTGAGCTTCGTCACGCTTAGCTTGACGGTCTTGGTGATACGCAAAACCAGTACCCGCTGGGATCAGACGACCCACGATAACGTTCTCTTTCAGACCACGTAGGTCATCACGCTTACCAGATACCGCTGCCTCTGTTAGTACGCGCGTCGTTCTTGAGAACGATGCCGCAGAGATGAACGATTCTGTTGCTAGAGATGCCTTAGTGATACCTAGTAGGTCACGTTCGAAGCGAACAAGTTCTTTACCTTCTGCTTCTAGAGCACGGTTTGCAATCTTAACTTGAGAGTACTCAACTTGCTCACCAGGTAGGAACTCAGAATCACCTGCATGAGTAATTGTACACTTACGTAGCATCTGACGAACGATAGTCTCAATGTGCTTATCGTTAATCTTAACACCCTGTAGACGGTATACTTCTTGAACTTCGTTCGCGATGTATTGAGTCACAGCGTGAATACCACGCAGACGTAGAATGTCATGCGGAGTTTCTGGACCATCAGCAATTACGTCACCACGCTCTACGCGCTCACCTTCGAACACGTTAAGCTGACGATGCTTAGGAATCATCTCTTCGTAGTTGTCACCGCCATCACGAGTGATGATCAGACGACGCTTACCTTTCGTTTCTTTACCGAATGAAACTGTACCAGAG